>NZ_RKSM01000003.1:300000-528641 GCF_008729015.1 Haloarcula sp. CBA1129 | reverse complement strand
TGGGATGTCTCAGTTGGAAGCACGGTCGCCAGCGCCGGTGGCGTGGTTTGTTCTGAGCTGAGCAGTCGGTCCGTTGCTGTTTCGTCGACGCGCGTTGTCTCAATCGCATCAAGAAACGGTGATCGCGGTCGTGAGACACCGTCGGCGTCTCGGTGGTGCCGTGTACAAATCACCTGTTCAGTTGCTGTCGAGACTGCATCTACGAAGTGGTCGTACTCGCGGGCTTCCGTCCAGCGCTCACGCGGTGCAAGTGACCGGATAGGGCCGGACTCACCAGCAAGAATCGTCTCACGAACTTCGGCAGGAAACAGTCCATCAGCAGTCTGTGGCCACTCCCCGTCAACGAGGCCAATTGCAATGACGTAGGGAACGCGACGTAACCAAGTATCCGTTGCATCAGCGACATCGATTACTGCTGCATTCGCGTGTTCACGCCGTCCTGGTTTTATCCTCGCAATTGTCTCGAAGAGGTACTGCACTTCTTCCCACGACTGCTCACTGTGATCACGTGTGAGCCACTCTTCGTATTTCGTGGCTACCTGCGGGACCATCTCTTCGATGCGGACGAGCGCACGGGCTGTTTCTGTCGTCTCGGCCAATGTATCAGTATCTCGGTCACGATGTGCCGGCAAGACACGGGCTCTGAATGCTTCAATCAGTGGATTGAACGTTTCCTCTACATCTGCTGGGGTGGGTGGCTGGGGGCACTCTGATATCCACTCAAGGAGCGATGTGACCGAAGCTGTGCCGCTAATTTCCGTGTTTTGAGTGAGTGTTTGCTGCCACTCTGCGAGTGTGAGGGGATCGTATCCGTGAAGCTCCCCTTCTAAGGCAGTAAGCATCCGCGGGGCGACACTGTGGCCAGATGCATCTGGTGAGACCCACTCGCAGGCAAGGGGCCGAAGCAGCGCTGAGGCAGGGATATGCTCGTTTTTCTGGGCAAGGAGGGTACAGAGTGACTCGATCAGTGCGTAGGGGATAGTCTCTCTCACACTCAATTGTGTCCAAACCGAGAGAGACTGCCCGTAGTGATGGGCTGCACGTTGCAGTTCGTGTTCATACGCGGCGACATCACGGGCGACGAGCAAGATATCACTTGGTGACACGCCAGTACTGCGTAACTGATCGACAAGTGCCAGTGCGAGACGCGCTTCTTGGCTCCGCGTCGTCGTGACGAGCTCTGGCGCATCAATCTCAACCGGCGATGATTGGTAGCTCTGTACAGCCGTCGGTGGGTGACCACAGAGCCGGTCTTCAATTCGAGGCCCTGTCCCGGCACGGAGAAACAGATGTACGTCGACTGGGGTTTCGGTAGCGATACACGAGAGCAGATCCAAGAGCGGAGCTTCAATCGAACTCACGCCTGCGAGATGAATCCGCTCGATAGCAGGATAGACCGTGTTCCAGATGTCTGCCCCGTTTTCGCGAAGCATCGTTGTCGCCTTCCGCAACACACTGTCGGTCGAAACTGCGACATCAGTAACAGTATCGAGACGCCGGTTAGTGGCGATTGCACCGTCGATACGGTCAACTGCATCTTGCCGAACGTATGGCTGTAAATCAGTGAGACTCTCTTTGAGTATTGCTAGCCGTTCGTCATCGTATGCGGTAATCGCTCCGACTGCCCGGCGCGATGACTCGATATCTGCTGCGTGTGAGGTGAGATGAGACCCATACAGTGGAGTGAACGCGTCAAATGTACCGGGTTCAGTTTCAAGCAGTGTTTCAAGCGAACGAATCCGGTCAAGACGATCAAGCGCTTTGGTCTCACCATCTGTCGCTTCTAAAACCTCGCGTGCAATTTGACCGGGACTGACAAACCGCATCGAACTCCGGGGTTGATTCTGCGCTGCCAGCCGGTGTGTAAGGTTCCGCTGGTGGAACTGAACTGGCGTCACAATCAGATCAGTCTGCGTTGTTGACCGCGCTGCGAATGTCAGAAGATACTCAGGATTGTGAATATGGGTCGTAAAGATTGGTGTCTCTGGTTCGTGCGAAAGCGATGTTGTCACGTGCTATCTCCTACAAGCCGCAGTACAGTGACCAACTATGAAGTGAACGAAAAAGACTAGGGAGGCCATGCATCAATTACATCAATAAACACCTGACACCGTAATAAAGCCGTTGACAGTACACTTAGAACCGACTTACTGAGAAGGGTTCAGGTAACGACTATCAGGATTTTGTGCCGGCTCAACTATCGTCCAATCGAAGCCGAGGTAGTACTTGTGCGGATGCAATCGCGTCCTCTGACTGGAGCTCAAGTTCCGTAATATCACCGTCTGCCACGATCTGATCGTGGACCTGAGGATGAGCCCGACAGAGAGAGACGCGAAATTGTCAGTCACACGGTCACTTTCTCGTGCTCCTCGTTAGCCGTTTCTCAACTGTCGGGGTCGAGTCTCTCTTGGGACCTAGCCGGACAACGCAGTTACTTCTCACCTTGTTGGCGGCCTTGAAACACCTCGCCATCGGCCTGTGCCTGTCGATGCTGGACACAGATAGCTGGGTGCTCGTCGGCTTCGGTGTCTGCAGACTGTGCGTCGACGGACTGCTGTTCGGCGTTCATGTTCAGGAACGCCTCTCACCTGCGCTCGGTGGCTAACCAACAACATCAGCAGTCATTGTTGGGTAGGACTGTAGAGTGGTGTTTCGGGGTGGTCGGCGCAGAGAGGCGACGTATCGAACCGGCCGTCACTCTTCCTCTGACAGCGTGCTATGGGCTAGACGCTGTGTAGAGGTAGACAGAACAGAGCGCAAGGACGGCTTCGGCGGCCTTTGATCCGACCGCCAGTGGGTTCAGACTGCCTTGCATGTAGAACGCATCGAGGCTGAACCCTTGGAATGCGAAGAGTGAAATGATGGTGACGAGAGCGTATCCTGCGGCAACCAAGAACAGTTCAGGCCGCCAGTACCGGCTGCTGTACAGGACGGCCCCGCCAAGGAACCCAAGCCCGTTCAAAATGAACAAAATGCCCAGAGTCTGGCTGAATCCCATGACACGCGGACCGAGCACTAAGTGGATACCAGCTGTTGCAAGCGTGGCGATGATTGCGAGGTAGCCAACTGGATGCGATGGAAGGCTAAAAAGCGAGTTCTGATGCGGAGTTGACTGTGCAGCCATATCTGGCGAGTCATCTGCAAGGTACTTTAAATCTAGTACAATTTTCACTTTGTGGAACTGATATCTATTCTAGAGAGGCATAGAACAGTTAGCACGGTTTTCGGCTATCACTGATAAGTTCGCTCTCGCCGCTTCTGGATGGCGGCGATATCAACTGCTTTTCAGGCACTGTTTTCGGGGTGCTGATGAGGTGTGTGAAGACCCTTTGCAGTCTAGCAGGTTGTAACATGGGCACTCTTTTATGTTGTTAGCTAACTAATGACAAGGCCCAAAACGCTGGACGGTCGAGCAATTCGCCGAGATACTGCCGTGTACCGCCGGAGAACACGGTACAGGAGAGGGGCGTCGACAGCGTGAACCAGCCCGCAGTGTGGCCACACAGGGTGAACGAGCCTGAAACCGCGCCGTTCACCGCCCGGAGAGCGTCATACCGTGTCTCGGTCCGTGTAGGTACAGCGGCGCTTAATAAGGCCATCCTCACCGAATACAAAGAAGTCGGCAAATCCAAATGAGACGTCGGTATCAGCCTGCGTGCCGCTAAACGTCCCTCTTACTGCAACAGTCTCACCGTCACTAGTGAGCGAGTGGATTTTATGAGACCCATCAGATAGCGGCCGGTGATTGAGATAAAAGTCTTTGAGAGCGTCTATACTGCGAATACTTTCCTGCCCAGGCCGTTCATATATTATACTCTCGTCGAAGAGAGCAAATACTGTATCATACTCTTCAGCATCAATAGCTGTGTAATACGTTCGGACAGCATCTTCGTTTGTCTGTGACACAGCGGTTCATGTTTTTCAGAATAAAAGTAATTCACCATTTAGCTGAACTACGAGGGTGACGTCATGAAAGTCCCGCTGAAATCCATAGAGCGTGAAGTCCGTCACCAGCGTTTCGCTGCTTTTGCCACACAGCGACCTCCACTTTGAGGGTCGCTACGTGGCAGATTCGGCGGTTGAGACACTGGCGTTGTAGCTGGACTCTCAGAGGGATTAAACTAGCCAGTCTACGTCTGAAGTTACACTGCGTCTGATGGGAAGACCGACAGCGATAATTCCGGTTATGACAAACCAGCACACAGATGCCCTCCTCACGACGTCGGTTCCTTGGTTTCGCCGCTCTTGGAATCACTGGTTCGGGCGGCCTCGCATCTCTCGACACGCAGGAACGCACGGACAGTCAATCGCCTTCTGACTGGCCGATGGGCCGATACGACCCTCCCGGTACCGGGTACAACCCCAAAGCGTCGGGTCCCAAAGACGGCGTGGCAGTCGCGTGGACACACCAGACACCCGATTGGTTTCGTGGGAGCACGCAACCGATCCGCCGAGGGGAGACGCTGTATATCGGTGGCAATGGACTGCTTGCGCTCGATTCCGAGACCGGCCAGCGACGATTCAGCTTTCAGGGACCGTATCACTCGAGTCCAACGATTGCGCCAGCCTCGATTTATGAGACCAAGACACTCGGTCTGACCGGACCATCCGGGGTTTACGGGGTCAACGCGAATGGCGGCCACGCACTCTTTCCGATAGAACGGACAGTGGGTGAAAAGCGGTGGACAGGGCCACAATCACCTGCGCCCGGGTTCTTCGGGCCGGCCGAGTCAACAACTCCGGTCACTGCCAACGGGACGATATACACGGCAGTACCCGGGACAAATTCGATCGTCGCACTGGATCCGAATAATGGAGCGGTCCTGTGGCGTCGAACTCATCATGCTGACGACGCAGTCAGTGGCACGTACAACAGGCCCGCGGTGGACGACGGTATCGTGTTCGCGACTGCGTGGCCACAACAGGCCACCGCCTATCGTGCTGATACCGGCGAACTACACTGGAACCATGAACTCGAGGAAATGATGGTCCTGCCGCCGGCCGCCACGGACGAAGGCGTCGTCATTCCGACGCGCGAGTCGGTTCAGTTGCGGGCCCGGTCTGACGGCACCCTTCTGTGGGAACGCAACCTCGACGCGAATGTGACCGACAGTGCGCCGGCAGTAGCAAACGGCACAATCTTCGTTGCCGATGAGCAAGAATCTCTGCACGCGCTTTCGTTGACGACCGGCGAGACACGATGGACCGCGCCGTTCGATGGAAAAACGACGCCGGTCGTCGCCGCTGATCGTGTCTACGCTGTGGACTCGCTGTGGGCGCTGAAAGCGTTCGATGTTGCCACTGGCGAACAGATGTTCGAGTATCACCCACAGGAAGTGCCACTCTCGCCACCGATCGTCGGGGATGGCATCCTGTATCTGGCGAACCGTGGTCGGATTCTCGCACTGGAGGAGGCATAATGTCCGGCAGAGATGAGGAGCGAAGCAAGACGGTGTCCTCGGTCGGATACCACTCCCAGACGGCTCGACGCTCCACCCTTGGTGTGCTCACGTCTACCCTTGGGCGCATCCGTCGCGACCCTGTGCTCGCTGTCCCCTTCGCCGTCGCTGGTGTGCTGGTCGCACTCGGCGACTGGCTTCGCCGGCACGATCCGATTCCGACGGCATCAACCGACGCACTCAGTGAGTCGCTCAGTGTGACATATTCAGTGCTCCCCCAGGGAACTGCACGAACGGTTCGACACGTCGGTGCGTTGGTCGGCCTCAAAACGCGGTATCTCCTCTGGGCCGTCGGGTTAGAGGTTCTCATTCCACTCGCAGTCGGGATCGCCGGGTGGATGACGATTGCACGGACACTCGATACACGCTCTCCACTTCGTGCGCTGTGCAGATATCTCATCGCACTGGCTGCGGTCGTCTCGATCCCGCAGCTGCTGGGCGGTTTTTCGATTGACGTCAATAACGTCCTGCTTGGACTGGTGCTGTTGGCGATGGCGCTGTTCGTCATGACTCGTCTGTTCCTGTTGCCTGCGTTGCTGGTCACCGGGAGTGGGTTTGTGACGGCGCTCAGGCAGAGCTATCGTCACTCACGCGGTCAGGGACTGCTGCTCGCCGGCCTCATCATCGTCATTGGCCTCGCCTACTGGGGCCTCGCTACCGTCCCGGTAGCCGGCGGGTTTCTGAGTACTGCCGTTGTAGCGCCGATCCACGCTGTCGCAATCGGGACCGTATTTTTGTCCGGCCCTCATCGCACACCGTCGCCCCCGGTCGAGGGAACCGAGCGAGGGTCACGAGCGGACGGAAGTCGGTAACCGCGGTCGTGCTATCTCTCCGTCGCGGATCGCTACTAATCACTCAGGCACACGTTGCGCTTCCACTGGTTCCAGTTTCCGTGAAGGTCAATCCGTGTTCCTGACCTGTTCTGGGACAGGTCTGGATTCTGGTGTGGACGTGCGTCTCGTTACCGTCGTGCTTCTGGGCGAGATACACTGTTACGTCCCCACGCGTCCACCCGTCAATGGTGGTCGTCACCGTCTCGCCGGGCACGACGGTGAGCTGTTGCGTGGGGATGCCATCGTCAGCTAACGTCACGTTCTGATCCCCGTCCGGCCAGACTAACTGCGAGAGGGTCTTGCGCCTGTGTTCGCCATCTCTGGTGGTAACTTCGAAATTCATGTACATCGCTTTCTCTCTGCTTTCGACAGTGTAGGCTGCCACCTGATACGCTGTCGTATCGTTGTTTTCGACGGTCAGTATCGGCTGAGAGGGTCCAGAGACGGAATCATACAAGACAAAGCCACTCGAGAGTGCCAGTCCGAGGAGGACGAGCGCGATCGTTCGACGGGAGACCATCCGTGCAGTTCTGTTCCCCCAAGAAACACAATATCATTTCGGTTAGCTGATGACTACGCGGAATATGAACCACAGACAGTGGCTTCGACCGCATCGAAGCCGTCTCGCGCGGGTGTCAGTGTCATATTTTCTTATTTGTGATTTCTACAGAATAGGCACTCCCTTGACCTGACGTTCAGTTGTGCCCCGCGACATTATCCTTTCATGGAAAACACTTGCCCTATTCCTCCTCTTGCTATCATCGCTATTGTTTAGACATAATATCGAATGAAACAGCGGCTGCCAGAACTATAGGGAAGAGCTATCATCTTCCGAGGCATAGACCGATATTAATGACATCTGACAAAAAGATCGATAGAACTCAAAGACCAATAACAAAGGACAGTTTCGGACATATCAGGGTGGTGTTGTGGTGACGTTCGTTCTCGTGCCCGGTGCGTGGCTCGGCGGCTGGTGCTGGAAACATCTCACGCCATACCTCCGTGACGCGGGTCACGAGGTGTACACCCCGACGCTGACAGGCCTCGGCGAACGAGCACATCTCGGTCGTCCAGACACCGACCTTGAGACACACATTCACGACATCGTGAACGTCCTCGAATACGAGGACCTCGAGGACGTCGTCTTGGTCGGCCATAGCTACGCCGGACTAGTAGTACTAGGCGTAGCCGAAGAAGTCCCAGAACGACTTGCACACGTCGTCTACCTCGATGCCCTGATTCCGATGGACGACGAGCCCGTCTCGGCTGCCGACTTCTATCCACCAGAAGAGTGGGCGGAGATGGAGGCGGCCGCAGCGGACAACGACGGCGGCTGGCCGATGCCGGACGACCATTCGGGCTGGGTCGGTCTTTCGGATGAGGACACACAGTGGATGCGCGAAAAGGCGGTCCCACATCCATTGAACACGTTCACGCAGACAGTGACCGCAGAGAATCCGGACGCAACCGCTGTCCCCCACACGTACATTCTCTGCCAACACAACGGCATGGACGATAGCGTTCTGGAGTCGGTTCGGGACCTATGCGACCAGCGAACGTGGGACCTGTACGAACTGGAAACCGGTCACTGGCCGATGGTGTCGACGCCCGGTCAGCTCGCACAACACCTGCTCGAACTCCCCTGAGGATTATAAGACCGGAACCGCCATGAGTCCTACCCGGACTCAACTCACTCGATCACGCTCATAACGCCCGTATGGACAGTGACCGGTACCACCAAAGATCCATGTCCGAAACCGTCTTCTCAAGCATCAAGCACACGCTCGGCGGAGTCGTGCGTGCGCGGAGCTGCTGGCTTGAATTCCGTGAAATCGTCCTCAAGCTACCGTCTACAACCTTCCCGGAGCATCCAATATCCGTGAAATCCAGCGCAGTGTATCGAAACTACAGAGCCCGCCAATCTAGCTGAAAATTCCGGATGAGGACCATTCTATGACAGGCTCCTAGTATTCAGCACGGCTCGTTAGGTTATCCGGCGCGAGGCGGTAGAATTCGAAGTCCACCTCGCGGGTAGGGCGCTCGAAGATGTCAATTATGGGCATATCGACGTGTTCCAGTCCGTCCAGCGTTTCCGTCTCGATTCCCTCCCGTTCAACATCTTCGAGTCGCCCGTTCGCGACCACACTTTGCCATCCCGCCTCCGTCTCGTGATAGGTCACGAACGTCGCCGGGCGGTCATCGAGTTCACCTTTCGACCGCTCTGCACCGACAGCCAGCCGAAAGTAGAAGGTGGTGGTCGGCGCGTCGTACCCGTATGAAACCGGCACCGAGTACGGCGGCGTATCGCCAGCGGCGAGCGAGAGGACACCTGTTCCCCCGTTGTCCAGAAATGCGTCCCGTTCCTCGTCCGTCATCGTAACCGGGTTGTCCACAGCCATAGGTAGTGTCACAACAGGAACAGCAATAAGTGCATGGTCGCGTCGCATCTGGCTGCTGCCTCGCTGTGGACATGGCGGACGTCGTACTCAGTCGGGCGCTAACAGACAGGACGCGGAGCCCTGTCTTCAGGCTTCGTCAACACGCTGGTCGCGAGCGTTGACTGCCAGCACTGGCATATCGGCGTGTCTGATGATCCGTTCTGTTGTGCTTCCCACAAGGAACCGATTGAGACCAGTTCGACCGGCCGTCCCCATTGCGATCAGATCGATGTCGTTCTCCGCAGCGTAATCAAGAATATCCGCCGCTGGGAATCCACTGACGACCTGTGTGACAGTTTCTACTCCAGATTCGCGTGCTCGCGCTGCAACGCGCTCGGTTACGTTCTCACCCTGTGATTCTAGGGAGTCGATCAAGTCTTTCGGCAGCGTGTATTCGGAGCCGGTGGCGATATCACCGAGATTGACGACGTTCAGAGCGTGGACGCGGGAATCGAACTGCGTCGCAATCTCGCATGCCGGTCCGACAGCGGCCGTTGCGGACGCGCTTCCGTCCGTCGGGACGAGGATGTCGTCGAAGGAGCCGGTATCACGATCCTGTTCGCTCGCTCGGACGGTGAAAACAGGGACAGTGGCCTGCCGGACGACGTTCTCTGTCACGCTCCCGGCGAGATACCGCCCGACACCTGTGCGGCCGTGTGTTCCCATCGCAATCAGGCCCACATCGTGGTCGTCGCGGTATGCGCATATCTCCTCAGCTGGAGTGCCCGTGCGGATAGCCGTCTGTATCTCTCCGGCGACGTCGACTGCGTCCGTAATGGCTGTGATTGTTTCTTCGGCGTCAGCCGTCATGCGGTCAAGTGTCTCGTCTTCGAGGTCGCCGCGGCTGAATGGTCCGCCCGCTGTTCGTGTATCGATGACAGCTATGACGTGCAGGCTCGCGCTGAACGCGCGGGCCAGCGCTGCCCCATACTCAGCAGCCCGGGTCGCGTGTTCGCTACCGTCGGTCGGGACCAAGATTGAGTTGAACATTGCTGTGTTTACATATCGTTGGTGTCAGTAAATAAAGTGCAGTCGCGGTTCTCACGCTATTAGAAATCCGGCGGCAAGGAGCGGCACCCGAACAGGTCGTGACTGCGTTGCCAACACTCTCGTCGGTATACCCCAAGGACGAGATCGAGTGCGACGCTCGTACAGGTAGCACCAGTCTGTGGCAGAGACACATCTATTCGAAACACGGCGAGAGAACCGTGGCTGGGTCGATTCCAGCGGACTTCCAGCGATCTATCGCGGGTCTACTGGCTGACGAGTAACGAGCGGCTTCATCGGGCAGACAGTATCTGTACGGCATTCTAAACAGCCTCTCGCCTGAGCAGCCTGCTCTACCTTTTTTACCTTCGGGTTGCATTCGTGATACGTAACTGGATGATCAGACGCGACCCATGACAATCGACCAATTAGAAGAGTATGGGCTTGAACAGATGGGCGACGAGGAGATGCGGGAATTCCTCGCCGCACACTCAACCGGGGTACTGGGGCTTCCAACAGCGGATGTCCCGTATCTGCTGCCGCTATCGTACGGCTTCGACGACGGGGCCTGCCTCTATTTCACGTACCTTCTCGGCGAGTCGAGTCAGAAAGCAGAGTTGACTGAGCGGGCCGGCCGTGGCCGGTTTCTCGTATACGACATCGACACCGCATTTGAGTGGCGGAGCGTGATGCTTGCCGGCGATATCGACAGTGTGCCGGAAGACGAATGGTCAGATATCACGGCGATGACGCAAAACGCCTGGCGACCCAACACACTCCAGACGGCCACCACCTCCGGTGGGGTTGCACTCTACGAATTCGAAATAACGGATCTAGCCGGTATCCGACAGACCGGATTAGCACCCGACTTTCGGGAGAACATCGAACCGTGACTGCCACCGGCTTGTGACGGGAAAAACTGTTTTAGCCATTGAGGATACGATAACCGGCATCTTCACAAAATTGGGCTGGTTGGTCTGTGGCCGTTTACTGAATATGGCAACAGATTATTGATATTTGAGAATGGACAACTAATTGAAATAGTATGGGGCCCATTCATCTAGCATGTACGACACAATTGTCGTTGCGACCGATGGCAGTGCTGACGCGAATCGCGCCGTGACACACGCGCTTGAACAGGCTGAGCAACACGGTGCCGAGCTGCACGCCGTTTTTGTTGTCGATACGGACCGACACGCCGAACCAGCCCTGAGCAGTATGGAACTGGAGACCATCGAAATCGAGGAGTGGGGGAACGACGAACTCGCAGAGGTCGCCGAGAGAGGCGACGCACTCGGCGTCGAGGTCACCACTCGGTGCTGTCACGGAAAACCGTACGTGGAACTCATCAGCTATGCCGACGAAGTCGACGCCGATCTTATGATACTCGGATACCATGGCCATTCCCACACGAAACCCGACCAAATCGGAAGTGTGGCCGACCGGGTCGTCCAGAACGCGGGCCGACCGGTTCTGGTGGCTACCTGAGAGGACAGACAGATCGCCGTTCAAACGGGTATACACGACGGAACTGTATCCGGGCTTGCACTCCGACTCACCATTCAGGCAGCGACTGCTACCGAAACCGATTCCAGTGTCACCGTCTGATTTATGATCCGAGCGATGCTCCAACCGACGGCTGACTGGCTCGGTCCCGGGCAATCCGCAATGTTGATAGCCGTGCTGGGTCTCGCCACACTCGGAACGCTGGCGTTGTTTTTCGTCGCAGCGGTCAGTACACGCCGACGCCGGTCACGGCCGTACGTGCTGTTGACCGCCGCTATCGGGCTTCTGGTCCTTCGGTCCGTGGTCGGTATCGGGACTGTCCTCGGTGCCGTCCCGATGGTAGTACATCACCTCACGGAACACGGGTTCGACTTCCTCATCGCGTTGCTTGTGCTGGGTGCGATCTATTCAGTCGCGCCGCCGAGTGTCCCCGACTGACCGGCGTTTCGACGGTCGCACCATGAACCATTTGGTGTCGTTCAGTGTACTATCTAGTATGTCTGAATATGCACCAACCCTGACACGCCGGCACTTCATCGCTGGGACCGCGACAGTCATGGCGCTCTCGGGATGTCTGGGGACCGGTGAGGAACTGGAACCGGTCAGCATCGAAAGCGGCCAGAGCTGTGACCAGTGTGGGATGGTCATCGACCAGCACCCGGGTCCGGTCGGGCAAACGTACTATCAGGACAACACGCCCGAGGGGCATGATCCGCCGGCTCGGTTCTGTAGTACGCTCTGTACGTACCGGCACCGATTCGCCAAAGAACAGTCGGGATGGACCCCTGCGGAGACGTTCCTGACCGACTACAGTGTAACCGACTACGAGATTCGAACCGACGGGGGCAAGACAATCATCTCCCGGCACTTGGAGACAGAGGCGTTCGCCCCAGTAGGGCAACTCACCGTTGTCGCAAACTCGGATGTTGAAAGTGCAATGGGGACCGCTATCGTTCCGTTTAGCGACAGTGCAGACGCCGATTCATTTGCCGAGGAGTACGGCGGCCAGACTCTCCCGGCAACGGACATAACCCGAGAACTGGTCGGCGGGATGTAGGCGATTTCCCGCGCAGTGAGAACGTCCGATACCCTGTTGTCTCGGTGGCTGGAAGACTGTCCTGAAGACTATGTCCACGGTTACTGAGCAAGTGCGTTCCCACGTCGAGTCCAAACCGGGGGTCCATTTCAACGCGCTTGCTGCTGATCTCGATATCGCGACTGGGCAGGCACAGTATCACCTGCGGAAACTGCGCCGTGCTGGCGACATCGTCGCCGAGGAGATTCAGGGCAAAACGCACTATTACAGCCGGGAGTACGACCCCTGGGAACGACGTGTGCTCGCCTTTGCCCGGCGGGAGACTGCGCGGACGACTCTCCTGCATCTGCTGGAAGCGGAGTCCCTGTCGGCAGACGAACTGGCCGACCGACTGGGAGTCGCCCGGAGTACCGTTTCCTGGCACGTTTCAGCGCTGGCTGACGCGGGAATACTCGAAAAGTCATACGGCGAACGAGGGCGCGTCGTCGTGACCCTGACCGACCCGGACGAAACACAGCGGCTGCTTGCGGCGGTCCGTCCGTCGCTTACCGACCGCCTCATCGACCGGTTCACGCGGCTGGTCGACGACGGGCTTGCGGCCGCGGCGGACGACGGCTGAACTCACACTGCTGGCTGTAACTAGTATACGTTGCTCACGGTGGGGTACTTCGTTACCGACGTACAGCCGACAGTGTCAGGCTGCATCCGTCGCAAGCATTGCCCCCACAAACGTGAGTCCCCACCAGAACAGCAGCGAGAGGGCGGCGACCCACGTCGGGACGAACGCGGACCGGCCCGGAACAGCGACGTACAGAACCTGATCGAACACGAGCCCGCGGTACGCCCCTGCAGGAGTCATGGCGAGTGCGCCGCCGAGTGTGCTCGACGTGACGCCGGTGTCCAGTGCTGCAAACACCGCGAGGTCACTTCCAACAGTGAGAACAAGCAGCCCGGCAAGTGCGAGTACGAGCGCTCGGCCCCGGCTACCGGCGAGTGCTGACAGCAGAAACGCGATAGTCAGCGACGAGAGCGCATACAGGACGGTCAGCGCGATAAACCGGATGAACAGGAACGGTGAGTCGACACCGCGATGGCTCGCAAACACCGTTGTCTCCGGTCCAGCGGTCGTCGCCACGGTGACGCCCAGCGCCAGCAACGGGACGACGACAATAGTGAGCAACAAGAGGGCACGACCTGCGTACACCCCGCCGACGTACGACCACGTCGAGAGCGGGTAGGTGTCAAGGATATCGAGTTCACCCCGGACGGCGGGGTCGGC
Organism: Haloarcula sp. CBA1129; assembly: GCF_008729015.1. NCBI lineage: Archaea > Methanobacteriati > Methanobacteriota > Halobacteria > Halobacteriales > Haloarculaceae > Haloarcula > Haloarcula sp. CBA1129. Next base: position 515,103 of record NZ_RKSM01000003.1, on the reverse strand, counting down.
TATCGCGCGATAGCCGACCGCGAAAGCAAGTGTCGGCACGAGTACTTCGACGGCGACGAGCGTATCGACGACGGTGGGGACGTAGCCACCGGCGGGGCCGCCGCCGGCATGGGCGAGGCCAAACAGAACAATCCCCGTGACCAGTCCGAGCGCGAGGTAGGTGCGTGTCCTGACCACACCCCGGACTTCTCGCACGAAGACCGTCCAGAACCGGTTTCCGTCCGTCATGCCTGCTCTCCCTCTGGCGCGGCGATAGCGGCTCTGTCCTGTTCCAGAAGCGCCGTGAACGTCTCGTGGAGCGGCCCGCCGGTCTGTTCTCGCAGGGATTCAACCGACCCGGTCCGCACGAGGCGGCCGGATTCGAGCACTGCCAGCCGGTCGGCCGTCGCCTCGACTAACGGCAGTTCGTGCGAGCAGAGAACCACGGCGCGACCGGCATCGGCAATCGACGCAACGATGTCGAATATCAGCCGGCTCATCGCCGGGTCGAGGCCGCTTGCCGGCTCATCGAGCATCACAATCGGGGGGTCACCGGCCAGTGCCTGAGCGATTCCCAGAAGGCGCGTCATTCCCCCGGAAAGCCCTGACACGGGACGGCTGGCTACTTCTTCGAGGCCAACACGTTCGAGAAGGCGGTCCGGGTCGTCGTCAACGAGATCCGCGTAGAACGCCGCGGTCTCTCTGACGCTGAACCCCGGCCGGAAGGTCGGTCGCTGTGGCAGGTACCCCAACTGCCGTTCGGCCTCCGGGCCGTCGTACGAGACGGTCCCGCTTGTCGGCTGCTCGACGCCCAGAAGCATACGCAGGAGCGTCGTTTTCCCGGACCCGTTTGGTCCAATGAATCCGGTTACGGCGTCGGACGGTACGTCGAGTGACACTTCCGAGACGGCCGTCACGTCGCCGTACTTCTTCGTGACCTCGTCCGCCGTGAGGTACGTCTCGCCAGTCATGTTGCCCCCTCTATCGATGTCTCATTGCGAAGTTTCCCGACCGTCTCGGGATTAGCAGGGCCTGAAAGCGGTGCCCTGTCGACGATACTTCCCCGGCGAAAGCCGGGCGTAGTTCCGCGGAGCGACCGGAGGCCACGGACGCTCGGTGCCGACCTGAGGACGACCGCAGCGTCGGTCTGATGGAGGCGACGGTCGACGGAGTCGGTGGGCGAGTAGGGCTGGGCCAACACCGGACTGCCACCGCCAGTGAGGTCATACGAACCACTCCAGTAGTTCCCCCTGCCTTCATGAGTGTACACGCGTAGCGGTCCCGGCCCGGAGACGGCGTGGCGGTCATTTGCGATGAAGTCGTTCTCGGTGACGATGTTCGACGGGACGACTGTCGACGCCCGCACGCCGATGTCGTTTCCGTAGAGTACGTTGTGCTCGTAGAGGGACCGGTCGGCATTCGTCGACATCGCCTGCGTGGTGTCGACTACCACGTTGTGCGCAATATAGCTCCGGGACCCGGCTAACATGACGCCACTGCCGGAGTGGCGCACGTCGTTGCCGACGATGGCGTTCGAGACAGGGTTCGTCATGACGACGACGCCAGCGTACTCCTGTTCCCGAGCGACGTTGTCGGCGACGAGCGACCGGGAGGTGTACATCAGGTGGACGCCGAAGCGGTTGTCCCTGAACGTGTTGTTCCGGATAGCGGTCCCGTCGGCCCGGTGGAGGTACACACCGTCACGCCCGCTGTTGAAGACCGAGTCCTGTACGACTATCGGCCCGTGCATCCCGATAACGCCCATGAATCCGTCTTGCCAGTCTGCTGTCCCGTTGATTGTGACGTTCTCCACAACCGCGCCGGGTGTCCGCCGCAGAACGACGCCACTGGCAGGCGTCTCGACGGTGAGGTCCGCGACGTAGAGGCCGGACGCGTTCCGACCGGTTACGGCGGCGTCGCTGTTGCCGTAGGCGGTTGTCACAGTTGCGTCCCAAGCGCTGTTGCTTTCGTTCGTCGGGTCGCCGACCGTCCTGTTTCCGACGCCGACGATTTCGAACCCGGTGACACCGACCCGGTCGGCAGTCACTGTCACGATAGTTCCGTTCCCACCCCCGTCAAGCGTCGCTTCGGAGCCGCTAAGGGTCAGCGGCTTGTCTATCGTCACCTGTTCGTCGTAGGTCCCAGACGGGACGTAAACCGTCGTGTTCGGCGGTGCCACATCGACGGCGGCCTGAATCGTCGGCGCACCGGTGCCGACCTCAACCGAGACAGGGCGGGTCCGACGTTGTCGTACCGCCTGTACGGTGGCGTTCGCATCGCTTCGTCGCGGCGCGACCTGCTTTCGGACCGCGGCCGCCTGTTCGAGGTCGAACGACCGGGTCTTGAGCGTCTCCCAATCGACGATTCGTCCGCCACACGTATCGGCAAACGCCGCGGCGTCGGCCCGGTCGGCGAACGGGACAACTGCCGGGCCGGACGGGACCCGCGCCGACCCATCGACGACGTAGTGGGCCTGATCCGCCACGACCCAGTCCGGCGGTGCGGCGGTCCGGAGGTAGCCGTCGTCGCCGCACCTGACCGGCCTGTCGCTGTAGTCTGAGACATACACCGTCAGCGGGTAGCCAAACTGCTGCTCGTGTCCCGGTTCCGTGAGTGCGGTCACAGCCTGGTCGAGGCCGACGTAGCCGACGACGTAGCGATACTGTGAGTAGAAGACCTCTACTTTCGGGACGCTGATGCTCTGGTTCCGGGCAATCTGTTCGTCAGCCATCGTCATCCCACGTTGCACGGTGTTATCGAACGGCACTGGTTCAGGCCGGGCGCTGGTTGTATCGACAGCAAACGACGCGGCGAAAACCAGTGTCCCGACAACTACCGCGAGGAGCGCGAAGACTTGCACGGTCGTCAGGGCTGGTCGCATCTACCGGGACTACGAGCGAAGGCCCATTACAGTATGTGGTGTACCTCTCGAAACTACCGAGAGACCGTCAGACGGTACGGCTACACTGGTCCAGAAATCAGCTTTGGCATCGGTAGAGTTGCGTCGTTGTTGTTACACTGATAAACTCACACACGTTTTACCGGTCGGCTACTTGTGCCTGCGAGCCGTTTGTCTGAGATAGCGATGAGTGACAATCAGGGCCAAAACCCCCGGGCCGAGGAGACAGTCTGTCCGTACTGTGGCGTCGGCTGTACGATAGCGTACGCGGGCAACGGCAAAGCAACCGGTACAGCGGGGCCTGTGAACACGAGCGGTGAGGTCTGTCCGAAGGGTGTGGCTGCATTCGACGTGGTGACACACGAGGATCGACTGACGGAACCGCTCGTCCGTGAGGGCGGTCGCTTCGTCACTGCACCATGGGAAACTGCCCTGAACCGTGTCGCTGATGCACTCACGGAAATCATCGACCAGCACGGGCCAAACGCCGTCGAGTTCTTCGCCTCGTCGAACTGTACGAACGAGGAGAACTACGTCTTCCAGAAGCTCGCGCGGATGCTCGGTACCAACAACGTCGACAACTGCGCTCGCCTCTGTCATTCGTCGACCGTCGCCGCAATGAGCGAGCGCCTCGGTGCCGGAGCGATGACGAACACACTCGATGACCTCGCCGAAACCGACTGTCTGCTCGTCACCGGGGCGAACCCGGCCGAACAGCACCCGGTCATCTTCCGTTCGTACTTCTTGCCGGCGATCCGAAACGGAGCGACACTCATCCATATCGACCCGCGCGAAACGGCCACGACCGATGCGGCCGACATCCACCTCGACGTCCGTCCCGGATGCGATATCCAGCTCCTCAATTCGATGGCGAAAGTCGTACTCGAGGATGGACTCGTCGACGAGTCGTTCATCGAGGAGCGAACGACCGGCTACGCGGACTTGACAGCACATCTCGACGACGTCGACATCGAATCGGGTGCCGACGTAGCCGGTGTTTCCCCAGAAACCGTCAGGGAGGCAGCCAGAGCGTATGCCGAAGCCGACAGAGCGGCAATCGTCACCGGAATGGGGATGAGCCAGCACACGTCCGGGACCGACAACGTCCACGCGCTGTTGAATCTCGCGCTGCTGACCGGCAACGTCGGCCGGCCGGGGACCGGTGTGAACCCGCTTCGTGGCCAGAACAACGTTCAGGGGGCCGGCGACGTCGGCGCGCTTCCCAGCGTACTCCCCGGCTACGAGCCCGTAACGGACCCGGAAGCCCGACAGCGTATCGCCGACGAGTGGGGCGTCGAGCCGCCAAGCGAGCCCGGCTTGACGGAGACGACTGCGACACACCAGTTCGGTGACGAGGTCCGGGCCGCGGTCGTGTTCGGTGAGAACCCGGCCGTCACCGAGCCTAACGCCAACTCCGTCAGGGCTGGCTTCGACGACCTCGATTTCTGCGTCGTTATCGACCTCTTCGAGACAGCGACCGTCGACCATGCCGATGTCGTGCTTCCGGGCAGCAGTTGGGCGGAGAAAGCGGGGACGGTGACCAACACGGACCGGCGAGTGATGCGGATGCGACCGAACGCTGATCTGCCCGGGAACGCTCGCCGTGACCTCGACATCCTCACGGCCCTCGGCGAGCGACTGGTCGGCCAGTCGGAGGCGTTCGACTACGACGGGCCGGAAGACATATTCGAGGAGCTAACGCGGGTCAATCCGCTGTACGCCGGCATGAGTTACGACGGCATCGGGGACAGCTACCAGCGGTGGCCGTTCCCGGCCGACGCCGATTCCGGAACCGACGTGCTCCACACGGAGACGTTCGCTTCGGGCGAGCAAACGGCACCGCTACTCCCAGTGTCGCCGACGCCGCCGGCCGATGCCGTCTCCGAGGACCAACTCGTTCTCACGACGGGGCGTGCGCTCCAACACTTCAACAGCGGCGCACTCACTCGGCGGTCGGAGACGCTCATGCGAATGCGCGGGGAGGACGTCCTCGAAATCCATCCGGACGATGCCACCGCTCGCGGTATCGAGGACGGCGATACCGTCGTCGTCGAGAACGACCGCGGCAGCGTGACAGTGTCGGCGGCCGTGACGGCGGCCATTCGGTCAGGAGTCGTGTTCTGTACGTTCCACTATCTGGATCCGCTCGCAAACGCCCTGACCGGCGATGCCCTCGACCCCGTCGCCGAGATTCCCGAGTACAAACATTCGGCAGTGCAGGTGCGAAAGCCAGCGTAGTGAGCCACCGGGAGGCCGAGCCCGTAGTGGCCAGTTCAAGCGATATCCGAAGCGCAATCGGCCCACTCCAGACACCAATAAAACAGTTTCTACGGTTCTCAGTGCAGTGGATTAGTCGCAATAGTAATTCCTGTCGGACACGTAGACAACGGTATGTTAGACAGTCGAAAAAGTCGCAAACTCAGTGCAGCAGTCGTACTTTGCCACGGCGTCGTGACTGCGCTCTTCCCGCAGATAAGTGTCAAATGTATCAAATTCATGATCGGGAAGAACTTCGACAATGCCTCTGCGCTCAATGTAAAGCCGGCGTATCGCCGGCAGTTGCGCGCGGTTGGCGTTGGTATGGTCGCCGCAGCCGGTACCGATCTCCTGTTGCAGAGTACTGAGGGGACAGACGACAGTCTCCCTGCGGGTGATGGAGACAGCGAGTAGCGCGGCCAACTACCCAGAGACGTGTAGGCGCGGGTCTGAAGATTCGAGGGTCAGACCCGTCACATCATCCAGTTTCTTCTCCCTGTGGACGGCCTTCTTGAATAGCCTGCGACCAGTTCAGTCGTCGCTGTCGACAGTCGGCTCGGTGCCGGCGTCGCGAACCTGTGTCACTTCACTCTCAACGTTGACACCTTCCCAGTCGTGGTCCGTGTGGAACCCCTCGCGTTCTTTCGCACTCTGGGCGACACGGATGAACTCCGCCTTGTCGCGGGCCCCAGTGATGGTATGCCCGCCACAGTAGGAGAGGCCGGAACGAACCCCGGCACAGAACTCCTCGGCGACGGCAGCGACCGGACCTTTGTATGGGGTCAGTGCTTCAACCCCTTCGTCGGCGCTGACGTTGTTCTGTTTATCATCGCGGTCCTCGGCCGCGGCGGTGGTCGCCATCCCTCGTGATCGCTTGTACCGCGTCCCATCGACTTCGACGACTGCACCGGGAGCCTCCTCCGTGCCGGCAAAGAGACTCCCAAGCATCACGGTATCGGCTCCGGCCATGAGGGCCTTCACCGCATCACCGGACGTGCGAATCCCGCCGTCTGCACAGATAGTGACAGCCAAGTCTTCGGCTGCTGTGGCACAGTCATCGACGGCAGTCAGCTGGGGGACGCCGGCACCAGCGACCTTTCGGGTGGTACAATGGGACCCGGGTCCGATACCGACTTTGACACAATCAGCCCCGGCGGCGGCGAGGTCTTCGACACCCGCGGGCGTCGCGACGTTGCCGGCGATGAGATCGGTGTCGGGAAACTCGTCAGCGAGGGTTTCGACGGCGTCGACCGCCCGGTCGAGATGGCCATGGGCCACGTCAACGACGAGTGCATCGACACCGGCCCCAATCACGGCCGCACTCCGTGCAACGTAATCTTCGTTGATGCCGACTGCCGCACCGATCTGTTCGTCCGCTGCCTTCGCCTGCTCGACCTGTTCGGCCTGTTCTCCGGGCGTAAGGAATCGGTGCAGTACCCCAAACCCACCCGAGCGCGAAAGCTCGATTGCCAGTTCTGCCTCGGTGACGGTGTCCATCGCGGCGGAGACGAGCGGCGTGTCTAGCTCGACGGTGGGAGTAAGGGGCGTCGAGAGGTCAATGTCGCTCCGACTGTCGACCGGAGATCGTTTCGGGACGAGAAGAACGTCGCCATAACTCAACCCAGTACGTAACTCGTTCATACCCCGCTAACGGAGCGCTTCCTAGCACAAAAGAACTCGGGTTGAAGACACTCTGCCCGCCCCGGTAACCGCGGTTTGATGGCCCTGCGGGACGCTGGCATACGCTTGCTCAACAAGCATACTGACGCAGGCACACGCTTCTGCGAGCAGCTACCAACCATCGGTAGAGTCTGGACAGAGACAGCAGCTGCACTCTCTCGTAAGCAAATCAGGCCAAGCAGGTTTTGCGCTCCTGCTCGAAAATGGACGCGGAGTGGCGGTGAGTACAAATTCGAAACGGCCCAGAACGGGGACCAGAACCCATGTAACTGTGAGTCATCGTTCGTGAAATTTTTGTGGGGGCTCCTAAGACAGTGGCAACTCCGCACGATGTAGCCATTCCCGGAAGACACGGCTCCGCCGTTCAAGTAAAGAGTAGTACGTTGCTGTGGGGGTGGGAGAGATGGGGTGCAACGTACCATCTGAAGTCGTCGGTTTCGACGACAGATTCCAACCCGAAGCAATCGCGCGGGTGAATCCAGCGCAATTGGGCAGGGGCCAGAACCCGTCTAGCTCCGATACGAGTGTATATAAAGTGCTTGTGATATTCCCACGCCGTCTGTGGGTTTTATCCCAATCCATTTGGTTCTCAGTAGCGGTAGTCATCCGACCACGCGCGAAGCACACTTGCACTCCAACAGCAACGGAATGGTGGGCAGCCGGGGGGAGTGGCGTGCAACAACACCATTTGGAGTCGTCATCCACGACGACGGGTTCTGGCTCCGGACCGTTTGATGACCGCGATCGGACGCAAGGGGGAACTGGTGCGGGGACCAGAACCCTAGCAGATGGCATGTGCTTGATACAAAATAACAGCTGTGACGTTTTATTTCATTTTATTAGCTCTGCGATCACTGAGCTTCCGCAATCGCGGCATCGGGAATTAGGTCACTCGATGACTTCGAGACCAGTACTCTCAAATCGTGTCCCACCCATTGAGCTCTCAGTGACGCGAATATTCCAATCGTGAGCGTCAGCGACTCGCTTGACGACGCTGAGGCCCAGTCCAGTCCCAGATTCTGAAGTCGAGTGGCCAGCCTCAAACACCTTGTCGCGGTCTTCAGCGGGGATTCCAAGGCCGTCGTCTTCGATGTAGAATCCGTTGGCGTCCTCGGAAATCCCCCCGACGACGACAGTGACATCTATGCCTGCGTGCTCAATCGTGTTCTCGGAGCATGATGCTGACCCAAATCTCAGATTATAGACTCCGGTGCCAGCGGCGCATGGTTTACCGATAGCGGTGGACGAGTAGATGGTAGCTGAGTGCATCAGACCCGGTCACGGTACGTTCGGAAAGCCTCCCAGTTCTGCTTCTGGGTATCACAAATAAGAATTAGCACATATACTTGATAAAAGCGAGCGGCGTAGATAGAGTAATGTCGTATACAGGTGGTGGAACTCCCGATGCCATTCATGTTCTATATATTAACGACGATGGTGATTTTGCCGAGTTAGCGCAGACGAAACTCGCGAATATCTCGTCGGATTTTGATGTCACAACTGTCGGGACTGTAGAAGCGGCCCTCGAATTGCTTGGGACTTCGACGGTCGATTGTGTGGTCACCTCGTACTCACTGCCGGACGGGACGGGAATCGACCTCTTGAATCAGCTCCAAGCCGAACAGTACGAGCTACCGACGATACTGTTTACCGGCCGGGGGAGCGAGCGAATCGCGAGCGAAGCAACACAGGCGGGCGTCTCCGATTACATCCCGATCAATGCGGGCCAGAACAATTTCGAGTTGCTCGCGCGCCGCATCCGGACACTCGCCGAGGCTGCCCGCAAACAAGTGGTCGCCGAGCGGCTGTCTGACCGCTTCCAGCGGACGCTCGAACGCGCAACTGACGCGATATATGCCGTCGACGACGAGTGGCAAATTGAATACATAAACGAGAAGATGGCTAGGCGTGTCGACCGCGATCCCGACGCTATCGTCGGTGCCACAATCTGGGAAGAGTTCCCCTCGATAGTTGGAACAGAGCTCGAAGACAAGTACCGGACCGCGATGGAGACCGGCGAACCGGTGGCGTTCGAGCAACGCTTGGGAGAGCCGTTTAATTACTGGATCGAAGTGCGGGCATTCCCGGACAATGACGGTCTCACTGTCTTTTCACGCGAAACAACGGTCGAACGGGAGCGAGAACTGGAACTGGAGCGCAGTGAGACGATACTCGAAAACATCCACGACGCTGTGTTCGTCCTCAATGATGAGGGGATAGTCGAATTCGCGAACGCGGCTTCGAAACGATTGATCGCCGGAGACCAGTCGGCGCAGATCACGGGACAGCAGCTAGAGACTGTTGTGGGTGACCGGATCTCTGCGTCTGATGCGGAGCAATTTACAGCGGCAGTTGATGCAACGCTTGAGGACATAGAGGGCGACGGTGGCGTCACGGGATTGTACGACGCGGACCTGCAACTCGATATCACGACCGGGGGCGATAAACGGACGTTTGATGTTCGAGTTGCACCGTTCCAGAGCAACAAGAGCCGTCAGGCGCTCGTCGTCGCTCGGGACATCACGGAACAAAGCGACGTCAAGCGACAGTTGGAGCGCGAGCGCGACGCGCTCCGGGAACTCCAGACCATTATTGCGAGGAGTGATGCCTCGGCCGAAACACGCCTTCGCGAGCTTCTTGAATTAGGGTGTCAAACGCTGGGCCTCGATGTCGGTATCGTCTCGCACATTCAGGGCGATGCGTACACGGTCAAATCAGTGCACGCGCCGGATGCCGAGATCGAATCCGGGGATCAGTTCGACCTCGAATCGACGTACTGCGAAGAAGTCGTGGGCACAGATTCAGTCTGTTCGTTCGCAGACGCGGTCACTGATGGAAGAGAAACCCATCCCGCGTACCGTGAGTTCGAGTTAGAGTCGTACATTGGCGTCCCACTCGTCGTCGACGGGGACCGGTACGGGACGGTCAATTTTTCCAGTCCCACAACGCGAGTCGCCCCCTTCGGAGCGCTTGAGCGGACGTTCGTCGAGTTGCTCTCTGAGCTCGTGAGCGCCGAAATCTCGCGGGGGCAAGACCGGGCGGACCTACAGCGCCAAGAGTTCCTGTTCGAGCGAGTGCAAGACATCGCAGAAATCGGCGTCTGGGAGTACTTCCCGTCAACGGGCGACCTCGACTGGTCGGATGGGGTCCGTCGGATTCACGGCGTTGACGACGAGTACGCCCCGACTCTCGATGATGCGGTTGAGTTCTACCATCCCGACGACAGAGAGACGATTACGGAGGCAGTTGCTCGGGCACTCGAGGACCGGGAACCGTACGATCTCGATCTCCGCATCGTTCGGACTGACGGGGAGGTACGCGATGTGCGGGCATGGGGCGAGCGCGTCGACGACACGCAGGACGACGAGCCTGTGCTACGGGGCGTGTTTCAGGACATCACGGAGCGAAAAGCCGAGGAGCGAGCACACCGAGAACTTGCACAGGAGTACGAGGCACTGCTCAACACCTCCGGGGACGCCATCTTCATGCTCGATGTCGAGACGGCCGGTGACGAGCCATCGTTCGAGTTTGCTCGACTCAGCCCCGGGTATGAGTCACAGACTGGGCTCACGACCGACGAAGTCCGGGGCCAGACGCCACGGGAGGTCTTCGGTGACGACCGCGGTGCCGAACTCGCGGCGAACTACACTCGCTGTGTCGAACAGCGTGAGCCAATCTCGTATCAAGAAGAGTTGGACATCGCTGACGACGCGCGGTTCTGGGATACCAGCCTCGCGCCGGTCACCCTCGGCGACGAGATCGTCCGGATCGTCGGTATTGCCCGCAACGTAACCGAACAGGTCGAGCGGGAACGCGAACTCGAGACGACGAACCAGCGGCTGGAATCACTCATCGACGCGACGCCGCTCACCGTCATGGAAATCGACACTGACGGGACCGTCGTCCGCTGGAACGACGGGGCCGAAAACATGTTCGGCTGGTCGCGCGAAGAGGTGCTTGGGGAATCCAATCCGATGATCCCGGACGAGCGACAATCTGAGTTCGCGTCCCACCGGGACCGCGCACTGAGCGGCAAGCCGATTCGCGGCAAAGAGGTACGCCGGGAACGGAAAGACGGCGAGAAGCTAGATCTGCTCCTGTCGGTCGCCCCGATCACGGCTCCGGACGGTGAGATAACGAGCGTACTGGCCGTGCTGGAGGATATCACTGAGCAGAAACAGTTGGAGTCGAAGCTCCGCTCACTGCAGGAGACTGCACAGCGGCTCAGTGCTGCACAGTCGAGTGACGAGATCGGGGACATCGCTGTCGAGGCTGCCGTCGATATTCTCGGGTTCGAGCTGACCGGGATCTGGGAGTACGCCGACCAGACCGACGAACTCATCCCGCTGACAGCGAGTGCAGCCACGAGAGAGCTACTCGATGAGTTGCCACGTTTGGAAGCCGGCGAGACGCTTGCGTGGGAAGCGTTCGAGGCGTCGGAGCTGCGTCGGTACGACGACCTCCAGTCCGTAACATCACTCGACGAGGCCGACACGGAACTCAGAAGAGGCCTGTTTGTCCCCTTAGGCGAGTTTGGACTTATCGGCGTCGGGGCACCACAGGAACGGACCTTCTCTGAGGCGGACGTGGACCTGTTCCAGATACTGGGCGCGACTGTCAAGGCAGCGTTCACGCGCGCGAGCCGGGAAACCGAACTACAGCGACAGAACGAACGACTCGATGAGTTTGCCAGTGTCGTCGCCCACGACCTCCGGAATCCGCTGTCCATCGCTATCGGGTTTCTCGACATCGTCGAGGAGACGGGCGATCTCACTCACCTAGACCGTATCGAGTCGGCACACGACCGCATGGAGCGGTTGATCGACGACCTCCTTACGCTGGCGCGCGGCGAGACCACGGTTACGGAGACGAAACAGATCGACCTCAAGACAATGACAACAGAGGCGTGGGGGTACGTCGACACCGCCGAAGCAACGCTGACGGTTGCCGAGACAGTCCCGACAGTGGCCGGTGACGCCAGCCGATTGACACAACTGTTCGAGAACCTCTTCAGAAACGCAATCGAGCACGGTGGGAAAGATGTCACAGTCACCGTCGGGCAGCTAGAGGACGGTGACGGGTTCTACGTCGCGGACGACGGCGACGGGATTCCACCGGCGAAACGTGGAGAAGTACTCGAACACGGCGTCACATCTACCAAAGGGGGCACTGGCTTCGGCCTCTCGATAGTGGAAGACATCGCTAAAGCGCACGGCTGGACCGTCCGTGTAACGGCGGGTGCTGCTGGTGGGGCACGGTTCGAGTTCTGCTACTGAGCGTCACGGTAGTCGCGGTTTCCCCGCACCGCCGGCCAGTGGCGGAATCCGTGATGGAACCGACAGAGCCGGTCTACGGCCAGAGCCCGCGTGTTTCGTGGGCCGTCGCAATACGGGACAGGGCGACAATGTACGCCGCATCGCGCCACGTGATGTCGCGCTTTTCGAACTCCGTCCGGACTGCATCCCAAGCTGCCCGCATCTCCTCGTCGAGTTCGTCGTTCACTCGCTCGAGTGACCACGACCGACGGTTGATATCCTGTAGCCACTCGAAGTAACTCACCGTGACGCCACCGGCGTTTGCCAGAATATCCGGAATCACTACCACATCTCGCTCGGCGAGAATCGAGTCAGCAGTGGACGTGGTCGGGCCGTTCGCCCCTTCGACGACGAAATCCGCGGCGATGTCGTCCGCGTTCGCCTCGGTGATGACGTTCCCGAGTGCTGCCGGGATGAGGACGTCAACATCCAGCGTCAGCAGTTCGTCGTTCGAAATTACGGTGTCAGCGTATTCGGTGACCGCTTCCGGTTCCTCGTCGTGTGACGGAACTGTCGCTGTATCGATGCCGTCGGGGTCGTACATTGCCCCGTTCACGTCGCTGATCGCGACCACAGACGCGCCCTGTTCGTCGAGCAACCGTGCTGCGTTCGCACCGACACTACCGTAGCCCTGTACGGCGACCGTGGTCTCCGCCAGCGGTTGGTCGTAGTACTTACAGACCTGCTGCGTGATAATCGCGACGCTCCGGCCGGGCGCGTCTTCACGCCCTTCGCTCCCGCCGACGACCGGCGGCTTGCCGGTGACGACGCCCGGACTCGTCTCGCCTTCTTGCATGGAGTAGGCGTCCATCAGCCATGCCATCGTCTGTGGGTCGGTTCCCATATCCGGAGCGGGAATATCTCGGTTCGGACCGATGACCTCGCGGAGTTCCTGTGCGAACCGGCGGGTGAGCCGTTCTTTTTCGTCTCGGCTCAGCGTTTTCGGATTGACTGCGATACCCCCTTTCGCACCGCCGAAGGGGAGGTCCATCACCGCGCATTTCCAAGTCATCCAGATCCCGAGTCCGACGCATTCGTCCCTCGTCACGTCGGGGTGATACCGAAGCCCGCCTTTGTACGGCCCTCTGACGTTATTGTGTTGGGCTCGATAGCCGGTGAACACGTCGACTGTGCCATCGTCCCGCTCAATCGGGACGGTGACTTCGTGAACGTTTTGCGGATGCCTGAGTCGTTCGACGATGTTCGGGTCGATATCGAGGTGGTCCGCGGCTCGGTGGAGTTGCAGACGGGCTGTTTCGAGCGCTGATTCCGGCTCAGACGGTGTCGACGAGTCTCCAGAAGGAGAAGCGGAGTTCAGTTTCTGTCCCATGGTTATTCCAGCGGTGTCAGTCGGTTGCGCATCTCACCGCCACAGTCCTGACAGTTCTCCGGGTGGCTCTCTGCAGTGATGACTTTGCCACACGCAAAGCACTCGTACGGTGTCTTCTCGTCGTGGTCTTGCTCGACATCTCTCATGTGTATTCACGAGTGACGGTCTCCGACCGCCAGTACTCGATTAAGGAATAGAAGGACATCAAAGGAATATTCAGAGGTTAAACAAAGAAGCAGGGGAAGATTGGGTTGTTTATTATTGAACCCCCATCAGGACTCCAGCCCCGATACGCTCCGGTCTTCGAACAGTGTGGTGAACAGCTTCCGTTGGACGGTCCGGACGTGCTGATAGAACGCCGGTGGCGAGATCTCGAGCATCGTCGCGATGTCCTCGCCGGATTTTGTGCGCGGTGACTCGAAATAACCGCTGTAGTAGGCGGTCTGAATCACTTCGAGCTGGCGCTCTGTGAGGTCCGTGAGTAACTCCGAACTCCGGTCCTGCTCGATACCCCGTTCGAGCGTTTCCTTGCGCTTGAGTTCGACGCCGGAGAACGTCCTGTCGACCAACTGCGCAATGTTTCGAACGTCGACGCTCTGTGGCACATCGACGACAAGCGTGGTTCCCTCCGGGTCCGCGGTCGCTTCCCGGAAGATAGCGCCGTGGTCGGCCAGTTCCAGCGCGAGAAACGGCTGTGACAACTCTAGCCGGAGGACGCCACTCTCAGTGTCGTCGTCACTGATCCGTGTCACGTCATCTATCGTCGTCATATCCGCTGCAGCCGCCGCAACTGTACGCATATCGGCGTCTTCGACCGTAACAAATACACTGTTACCGGCCGGCGCGTGCTGGATGCCGCCCTCGTAGGAAAGGGTACACCCCGTCGACCGGGCGAGTCGCGACAGAAGGAATCGCTCGTCGTCAATGTCGAACTCGACGCGGGTCACCGACGTCGTGAGCAACGCATGTTTCCGTTCGATGGCGCTGAGCGCCGACGCGATTGTTTCGCCGAGTTCGCGCAATACTGTTCGCGTTGTCTCGTCGAACGCGTCTTTCGTGTCCGCATAGATAGTGAGGACCCCGTGCCTGAGGTCGTTGTACACCAGCGGGATACTCAACACAGAGAGGAAGTCGCGCGTGAGCGCGTCCGAGCGCCACGGCGCGTTCCGGAGGTCGGCGGCGACGTTTGGTATCATGGTCAGCTCACCGGTCGCCGCCGTCTGGCCCGCGGGCTCGGTCTCGGAGTCCGCGACGGTGATTGACTGACTGTCGAGATACCCCTGTTCGTTGCCGGCCCACGCTTGCGGTTCGACGGTATTCCCGGCCGGATCGACGCTCCCGATCCACGCGAACTTGAACCGGTCCGTGTCAGTCAGCCGTTCACAGACGGTGTGATTGATCTCGTCCTGTGTTTCGGCGCTGACGATGGTCTGATCGATCTCCCGAATCGTGTTGTTGATGTGGTTCAGGGCGGTCAGTCGCTCGTTTTGTCGCTGGAGTTCGCGGTCCTGTTCCCGGAGCTGGGACTCCCGGACGACCCGGTCGAGGGCAGCTTCGGCGGTGGCTGCAAGCAGGTCGGTGAGTTCCTGTGTTACGTCATCGAAGACGCCGACAGCCGTCGAGCCGGTGACGAACACGCCGTGGTTGCCGAGCGGAATGAACATGACGCTCCGGAGGTCGGTTGCCCGGTTTTCCAGTCGGTCCGACGTGTGGACATCGTCGAACACGAGTGTCTCGTCGTTGACGAAGCTGTGGCTCGGAAGCGTATCGTCGTTCGTGCGGACGGCCGGCAGCGGCCCGTGGTGGTCGGTCATCGCCTGAGACTGTGCCACGGGCTGGAGTTCGTTCGTCTCGACGTCGTGCAGGTAGATGGCACTCGCGGAGACGTCGAAGACACTGAGCACGTCATCGACGATGTGCTGGGCGATTTCCTGATTTGTCTCGGTGTAGAGGAACTTCCGTGCGGTTTCCTGCAGGGTCGCCAGCGCTTCCTCGCGCTGTTTCCGTTTCGTAATATCCCGACAGCTGTACAGCAGTGTCCCGCCCTGAATCGCGACTTCGCGGACGTTGACCAGCAGCGTGTGCTCGTGGCCGGCTTTGTCGGTGACGGTACACTCGATGTTCTTGAGAACGCCCTTCTCGGCGAGTTCCGAACGGTCGAACAGGTCCTCGCCGAGGAGCGTGTCGATGGTTTCCTGCTCGCGAATCTCGTCGTCGGTGTAGCCGAAGATGAAGTGGACGTTCGGGCAGACGTAGGTGTACTCCCCGTCCTCGTTCGTCATGAGGACAGTGTCGGTCATATTGCTGAGCGTGACCCGGTGGAGTTCCTCGGACTGGCGGAGGTCACGGTCGAGGGTGACCTGCTCCGTGATATCGATCCCGTCGATCACAATCGAGGTGACGTCGCCGAAGTCGTTCTCGACCGGCCGAACCGAAAGCTCGATCACGCGGTCTGTGGCCGTGGTCGGCCAGTGAACGACTGCGTTACCGAACTGCCCGTCGCGTGCGGCCGCCACGAGTTGCCGGATATCGCGCTCGGTCGCCGGAGACTGTGCCCACCACGGCAGCGTCCAGAACAGGTCACCGATGACCGCGTCCACGTCCTCGTCAATCATCGCCCGTCCCGTCTGGTTTACACGGGCGAGAGAGCCGTCCGGGTCGAGGACCCACGTGGCCGTCTGTGCGTCGTGAAAGACGGCGTCGAACTGCCGTGCTCGTTCGCGCTGCGTGATCGCTTGCCGAGCGGACTGGAGCGCCTTCTCGGTTCGCTCAACCAATTCGTCTATCCGCAGACCGTCTGGCCCTGTGAGAGGCACGTAGTCGGAAACGCCAACCTCGATTGCCTCGCTTGCCAAGGCCTCACTTCCGTCCGTGGTACCGAGGACGACAGGGAGATCCGGAGCCGAGTCCCGGAGCTGTCGGACCAGCCCAGTGCCACTCCCGTCGTCGAGTGTCTCGCCCGTGACGACACAGTCGACCGAGCGCTGCCGAACGGTATCTATGGCGGCCGATGTCGTCGCAGCGGTGAGGATAGCGGCCTCGGTGCTGGCTTCGAGAGCCGCTGTGAACGGCTCGATCCAAGTCGTCGAACCAACGATGAGGACCTTGGCCGTGTTGAGGGGAGTTTCAGTGTCGCTCATCTGATGCTCCCGGGCCCGAAGCCGTCACTGAGACTACCGGTTCTATGCGTGGACGCTCGTTCGAGTTGTCGCCACCTGTCGGGAACGGGGTGCTTCAGTTGCCGCGTTTTGGATTGGGGGTTCAATAATAAACACCAGCTGTCTGGAGTCCTTCGTTGCTAAACAATTTAGTATTTGTTCATACCTGCGCTGCTTTCCGATGAGTGCCATGGGTCGACGGCAGGGACTCGCGGAGACAGACGACGGGCAGCACACAGACGTCGACGCGGCCGGTCCTGCTCGTCGTTCCGGCAGTCATGACCCATCAGCTCCCGCCGATCCAGCTCAGCTATGATGGACCTGCAACGTCGTTTGACCGAGAAGAGAGCTATCAGGCACGTCGACGAGCCGACGTCGATGCCAGTGTTCCGATCCGTGACGCGGATCTGGCACTTCCCAAGCGGAGACGCCCTGCTCGAACGTGCCGAGCGTCGTGACTGTCTGATTCCGGACGTTGACCGGGTCGATGTTCCAGCGAGTGGAACGGATCAGGTTGCGGGTGCGGTGGCACTCGATACGGACAGCACTGTGCAAGTGACAGACAGTACAGGAAACATAGTAGTAACAGAATTTAATGAAAATTTGAATATAGGTTAAGAGTTACGGACCAAAGCGCCGCTATTAGCCCTCTATTAGCTGCTAATATATCCACAGATATAGTAACTTTCTTGGGACAAATAGATAGCTTTTGGTATCTCGATAAGTCTCGTGGATACATGTCTGATGTAAATCCGTACCAAAGTCTGCGAACGCAGATCGATGCAGCAGCACAATATGTAGACATCTCAGAGGGACAACTGGAACGGTTGAAAACCCCAGAGCGGATACTTGAAACGAACCTATCTGTCGAGATGGATGACGGGTCGGTCGAGGTGTTCCGGGCCTATCGATCACAGTTCAACGGCGACCGTGGCCCGTACAAGGGCGGCATCCGCTATCACCCACAGGTGGACCGCGACGAGGTCAAGGCGCTCTCCGGGTGGATGGTCTACAAGACGGCGACGAGCGATATCCCACTCGGCGGGGGGAAAGGTGGCATCGTCATCGACCCGAGTAACTATTCGGAGAGCGAACTCGAACGCGTCACGCGGTCGTTTGCGAAGGAACTGACGCCGCTGATCGGTGCCGACCGCGACGTGCCCGCACCCGATGTCAACACGGGCCAGCGCGAGATGAACTGGATCAAGGACACCTACGAGACACTCGAAAACACGACCGAGCCCGGCGTGATAACCGGGAAAGACCTCGCAAGCGGTGGCAGCGAGGGCCGCGTCGAAGCGACCGGGCGGTCGACGGTCGTCGCGGCGCGTGAAGCCTTCGAGTATCTCGACAAGGACCTCGAAGGCGCGACAGTCGCGGTTCAGGGCTACGGGAACGCCGGCTGGATCGCGGCGAAGCTCATCTACGAGATGGGTGCCAACGTCGTCGCTGTCTCCGATTCGAGCGGAGCTATCTACAGCGAAACGTCGTTCGACCCCGTCGCGGTCAAGGACTACAAACGCGAAACCGGGAGCGTCGTCGGCTATCCGGAGGCCGAGGGGGAACTCACGAACGAGGAACTGCTCACACTCGACGTCGACCTGTTGATCCCGGCCGCACTCGAAAACGCCATCGGCGAGTCGCTGGCGCATGATATCTCCGCCGACGTCATCTCTGAGGCCGCAAACGGCCCGATCACTCCCGCCGCGGACGATGTTCTCAGTGACCGCGAGACACTGGTCATTCCGGACATCCTCGCGAACGCCGGCGGCGTCATCGTGTCGTACTTCGAATGGGTCCAGAACAGACAGCGCTTCTACTGGTCCGAAGGGCGCGTGAACGAGGAACTGGATTCGATTATCGTCGACCAGTTCGAGAACCTCGTCGATGCCTACGAGGAGCGGAACCTCCCGTCGCTCCGAACCGCCGCGTACGTCGTTGCACTCCAGCGGGTCATGAACGCCGGCGAACAGAGCGGGACTTGGCCGTAATCAGGTTCCGGATGCCGTCCAGACGCGCCGTTCTTGCTGCGGTCTGAGAGGTCTCTGTCACCAAACGACACGATATTAAGGCCATCCAGTGACGAGGGCCACTATGCCAACCGACCGCGTCACCGTCTCTCTCGACGAGGAGACCAAGGAGACGTTAGAAGGGTTGACCGACCGAACTGGGGAGAGTCAAAGCCAACTGATCCGCGAGGCAATCGCGTTCTACGCGGCGAACTTCGATTCAGCGCACGCGAGCGACAGCGACCACCTCCAGACGTACTACGAGATGCTCTCGACGGGCGAACACGTACTGCTGGATATCGACTTACTGCATGCACTCCTGAGCCAGTTTACTGATCCAGCGGACCGGGACGAGGCGACTCTCGAAATGATCGATCAGGTGGCGCAGTACCACGCCCAAGAGTATGCCGAACGGTTCAATTCGCTCGAAGACGTGCTCGAGTGGCTCTCGCTGTGTGGCTTCCTGACCGTTCGACGGGATGAGAAGGGAAGTTTCCACGTGGTGTTCCCGTCCGAGTCAGTGCGGTGGTTGATGATCCGGTTCATTCGCGGGAGCATCGCCGACCTTCCCTTCGAGATCGAGATCGAAGAGAGCGTTTCGAAGGTACTCTTGAGAGAACAGGACCCGTGAATACTTCCACCCGAAGCCAGACGTGGGCTGTTCTTACTAATTCATACAGTCAGTGAGGGATACACAGCGTTCATACGACCGACGTGCTGGCCACACACAGGTCTTAACAATGTTTTTCCTTACCTGCCGGAACCGTGACAGTGGCTATCAAAACCAACAATCATGAGCATTACGAAACGACTCAAAGCCGTCGGCCCGGGAGCGATGGTCGCCGCCGCGTTCATCGGCCCAGGCACGGTCACGACTGCGAGCGTCACCGGAGCGGAGTTCGGCTATGCGCTTCTATGGACAATGGTCTTCTCGATTGTGGCAACGATTGTGCTTCAAGAGATGAGCGCGCGACTTGGCCTTGTCTCGGGCGAAGGACTCGGCGAAGCACTCCGGGAGCGGTTCGACAATCAGATCGTCGAATACGTGAGTATATTCCTTGTCGTCGGCGCTATCGGCGTCGGGACTGCCGCCTACGAGGCCGGGAATATCCTCGGCGGTGCCGCAGGGCTCGCGACCATCACGGGTATCGACTCGACGGTGTGGGGCGTCGTGATTGGACTCGTCGCCGGGCTCCTGCTGTACACTGGCCGGTACAAACTGATCGAGCGAGCCCTCATCGGCTTGGTCGCCGTGATGGCGTTCTCGTTCGTGGCATCGGCGATTCTCATCGGCCCCGATCCCGGTGCGATTGCGATGGGGTTCGTCCCCGGTATCCCCTCGGGGTCGCTGTATCTCATCACCGGCCTCATCGGGACGACCATCGTCGGGTACAACCTGTTCCTGCACGCGAGTAACGTTCAGGAGCGGTGGAGCGGTCCCGAGGATATCGGCCACTCACGTATCGACACAGTGCTGTCAATCGTTGCTGGGGGCGTGATCACGATCACGATCATGGTGACCGCGGCCGCGGCCTTCGAGCCGGGGACGCAGATCAGCGATATCGGCCAGATGGCCGAACAGTTGCGACCCATCGCCGGTCCGTACGCCGAATTGTTCTTCAGCATCGGCATATTCGCTGCCGGGTTTACGAGCGCGACGACAGCACCGCTTGCGGGCGCGTGGGCGACCACGGGTGCACTGGGCTGGGATTCGGATATGCAGAGCACACAGTTCCGCGCCGTCTGGGGGACCATCCTCGGGGTCGGGGTTCTCTCGGTGTTGCTGGGTGGCAGTCCCGTCCAGATCATCGTGTTCGCACAGGTTGTCAACGGGATTTTATTGCCAATCGTCGCTGTATTCCTGATATACGCGATGAACCAGCGGGATCTCCTCGGAGAGTACACGAACGGGTCGGTAGCGAACGCGCTTGGCGTTATCGTGACGCTCATCGTCGTGTGGCTCGGGGTTCGAACGCTGCTCAGCGTCGCGGGGGTGCTGTAGATGAGCGACCGGCGAATCGGTGTCGACGTCGGTGGCACCTTCACTGACGTGACGCTGTCACTCGATGGCGAACTCGTGACCGCAAAGGTCCCAAGCACCGAGGACCAGAGCGAGGGCGTGATCGCCGGGATCGAGAAGGCGTGTGCGGAGGCTGATATCGACCCGGAGACCGTGAGCGAGTTCTCCCACGCGATGACTGTTTCGGTCAACGCGCTCCTCGAAGAGAACGGCGCAAAGACCGCGCTCGTCACGACCGAGGGGTTCCGAGACGTGCTGGAAATCGGCCGTCAGGATCGCCCGTCGCTGTACGACCTGTCCGCCGAAAAGCCGACGCCGCTGGTTCCCAGACGCCGACGGTTCGAAGTGTCCGAACGGACGACCACCGACGGTATCGAACAGTCCGTCGACGAGGCCGACGTGCGATCAATCGCCGCGCAGTTGCGCGAGATCGACGTTGAGTCGGTCGCCGTCTCGCTGTTGCACGCGTACGCCCACCCTGAAAACGAGACGCGCGTCGCAGAGGTCCTGCGGGACGAACTCGACGTTCCCGTTTCGGCCTCACACGAAGTCCTCGCCGAGTTCCGCGAGTACGAACGAACGTCGACGACGGCCGTCGACGCCTATGTGCGACCGGCAATTGACCACTACATCAGTCATCTCACCGACCGAGCACGGGAGCTCGGGGTCCCACAGCCCCGGATTATGCAGGCTAACGGCGGAATCACCGACGCGGACACCGTCAGGCAGAACGCCGTGACGACCGTCCTCTCCGGTCCTGCCGCCGGGGTCGTGGGGGCAGGTTCGATGGCGGCCGACGAACAGAACGGGCTGGTCACGTTCGATATGGGTGGGACTTCCAGCGACGTGAGTCTCGTCCGCGACGGGGAAGCCGAACGGACGACGGAGGGGGTCATCAACGAGCGGCCGATCAAGACGCCGATGGTCGACGTGGAAACAGTCGGCGCAGGTGGCGGCTCAATCGCTTGGGTCGACGCCGGTGGCGCACTGCGAATCGGACCACGTTCGGCCGGCGCTACTCCCGGTCCCGCCTGCTACGGCAAGGGCGGCACCGAGCCGACCGTCACCGACGCAAACCTCGTGCTGGGATACATCGGAGAGAGCACTAGCCTCGGTGGCGAGCTCTCACTGGACGTGGACGCAGCGTACACCGCGCTCGCAAATCTCGCCGACGAAGCGGGTCTCGATGGTCCCGTTGAAGCCGCTCGTGGCGTCTACCGCGTCGCGAACGCGAACATGACCAGAGCCATTCGCTCCGTGACCGTCGAGCGTGGGTACGACCCGCGGAAGTTCGGGCTCGCTGCGTTCGGGGGTGCCGGGCCGATGCACGCGGCAGCAATCGCGGACAGCCTCGATATCGACCGGGTAGTGATCCCGCGCGCCTCGGGCGTACTGTCGGCATACGGCCTGCTTGCGGCCGATGAGAAGCGCGACGCCGTACGGACGTATCAGCGATCGCTCGACGCGGTCGACCCCGACGATGTCGATGCAGTCTACGAGGACATGGCCGAAGAACTGCTGGCTGAGGTCAGCAACCGCGAGGCGGCGACAGTGCGATACTCCGCCGATCTCCGGTACGCCGGCCAGAGCTTCGAACTCACTGTGGATATCGACCGACCGTTTGACACCGCGGACGCCCGCGAGCGGTTTGCAACAGCCCACGAGTCCGCGTACGGCTATCGAGCGGACGAGTCGGTCGAACTGGTGAACTGTCGCGTGACGACGACAGTCGAACGGAGCGCGCCGCCGGTCGAGTACGATGCCGTTGGCGACCCGCGAAAGGGATCCCGCGAGGCAGTGTTTGCCGGTGATGCCCGCGAAACGCCGGTTTACGAGCGGGCACGACTGCCACCACGGGACGAGATCGACGGCCCTGCGATTGTCGAGGGCAACGAGAGTACAATCGTCGTCCCACCGACTTGGAACGTACAGGTGCGTGATGACGGGACACTGACAGCGGAGGTGAGCGACAGATGAGCGACAACACTACGACAACGAGCGAGAGACACATCGACCCTGTAACGCTTGAAATCCTCAGGAACCAGCTTGAGAGTGTGGCAACCGAGATGGGCCACGTACTCATCCGCGGGGCGTACTCCCCGAACATCAAGGAGCGACAGGACTGTTCGACGGCGCTCTTTGATGCATCGGGGCGGATGGTCGCACAAGCGGAACATATCCCGGTACACCTCGGCGCGATGCCCGACGCGGTAGATGTCGTTCTTCAGAAGGACCCGAAGCCGGGCGACGTCTTCATCGTCAACGACCCGTTCGCGGGTGGGACACACCTCCCGGACATCACGCTCGTCTCGACGATAGCACCCAACGGCGAGATCATCGGGTACGCAGTCTCGCGAGCCCATCACGCCGACGTGGGTGGGAGTTCGCCGGGCAGTATGCCACCGGGCGCACAGGAGATTTACGAGGAGGGGCTTCGACTGCCGGCGGTTCGCCTCGTTGACGGCGGCGAGCCCAATGAGGCAGTTCACGACCTTATCCGAGCCAACGTTCGGACGCCGGACGAGCGGGAAGCGGACCTCCGGGCCCAGCGCGCCGCGAACGAGCGGGCTGAGGAACGCATCGGAGACCTACTGGCGGACCACGGTTCAACCCTGCTTGACGCGTTCGATGCCGTCATCGAGTACTCCCGCGAGCGGGTCGAGGCTGAACTCGATTCGCTCCCGGACGGAACATATCGAGCACAGGATATCCTCGAAGGCGACGGCGTGACCGATGACGACATCCCGATTGAAGTGGCCGTTACCATCGATGGGGCCTCGATAGCTGTCGACTTCGACGGGACTGCCGATCAGGTGGCGGGCAACCTGAACGCGCCGCTCTCAGTCGCGAAGAGCGCGGTCTACTTCGTCGTTCGGGCGATCACCGACCCAGAGATACCGCCGAACCACGGCTGCTACGATCCGGTCTCCGTGTCCGCACCGGAAGGATCAGTACTCAACCCGGACGCGCCAGCCGCTGTCGTCGGTGGCAATGTCGAGACGAGCCAGCGCGTCATGGATGTCACGCTGGCGGCGCTCGCCACGGCAGTCCCCGACACGGTACCTGCCGGTGGGCAGGGAACGATGAACAACCTCATCATCGGCGACCGAACCGGCGATTTCACGTATTACGAGACAATCGGCGGTGGGTTCGGTGCCCGGCCCGGGAAAGACGGGATGGACGGTGTACAGGTCGGCATGACGAACACGCTCAACACGCCCGTCGAAGCGATGGAGACCGAATATCCGCTCCGGGTCGAACGGTACGCGCTGCGCCCGTCAAGCGGCGGAAACGGCCGATACCGCGGCGGACTGGGGCTCGAACGAACCGTCACCGTCGAAACCGACGCCACCGTGTCACTGCTGACAGAGCGGCGGCGGACGGCCCCTGCTGGACTCGATGGCGGCGAAGACGGCGCGACGGGGGAAAATCTGGTCGACGGCGAGCCGGTCCCTGCGAAGGCCTCCGTCGACGTCGAGGCTGGGACGACCGTCTCCGTTCGAACACCGGGTGGCGGCGGCCACGGCGAGCCAGCAGAGCGGGACCCGGAAGCTGTGGAACGTGACCGATGTGACGGAAAGGTGGACGACCGATGATGTATTGATTCGGTTGCTTCCTGATTGTCTGGTCCCGACCTGTAAAGCGGTTTGTGTCGAGCGCTACTCTCATAGGGAGCGGGCACAATACTGTGTACTGACATGAAGGTCCCGCTCGGAATCACGACCCTCCACCTTTCACAGCGGAGTGCACTTCTACTGCTCCTCGCCATCGGCCTTCTCGGGTTCGGGGGGTACGACTACGTCCAGCAATCACAGGCGATCAACAACGGCGTTGCCGTTCAGGCAACCATCACTGACGCCCATGTCGACCGAATGGAAGGGGGTCGGGGGATCGACTACGAGCCGGAGATTCACTACACGTACCAGTATCAAGAAGAGACGTACACCGGCGAACAGGTGTTTCCAAGTACGCGCACTCGGACGTACTCCGCCCGCTCGGAGGCAGAGTCGGTAGTCGAGTCATACGAACCGGGGACAACGGTCCGCGCGTACGTTTCACCAGCCGACCCGACCGATGCATTCCTGATTCGGGAGCGGACGCCGTGGCCACTACAAGCCATCACTGTCGGTGGTCTCCTCTCAGTCATCGGCGTACTGGCTGGGCTAGGGGCCCCGAATCCGGGCCAGCAGGAGCTTCGCCCAGCACGCGAGGTGCAGCCAGCGCCACGTGAGACAGGGGGTGACAGCCACGGCGAGACCATCCATGGGCTTTCGAAACAGGTGCTCGGCGCCTGCTTTGTCGGCTTTTGGTTGTCGATGGTCGCGCTGGTGTTCGGCCTTCTCAACACCCCCGGTGAGTTCGGAGGGCCGCCACAGGAGATACAGGCAGAACTTCTGGGACCGGTCGGTCTCCCGATGCTCGCAGGATTCAGCTTCTGGGTCGGGATGATCCTCTCACTGTGTCTGTACGGTGTCTGGTCGTTTACCGAGTACCAGCAGCTCCGACGACGACTTCCCGAGCCGAAAGCGCCAAGTCCGTTCAGGCGGCCGAGTCGGCTTGTCACGATACTTGGAACCGAGAACAGTGATTTGAGCGAGTATGGCCAGCGTGTCCGGCTGACTGGCTGGGCGATTATGATGGCTGCCGGGATGACGGCGACACTGGTGCATCTCCTCTACACTGCAAGCTGACCGGGCAGCGGGATTGGGACGGATCGCGGAATTGAGCCACAAATAGTCAGCTATCCGCCGTGCCGATGGCTTTCTGCACCCCGAGCCAGTTCGTGACAGAGCCATCAGGGCCGGTGAGTGGCACTATTGTCACTCGGTTTTTGAACCGGGTGCCGTCCGCCCGGTAGTTCCATAGTTCGACTGTTCGCTGTTCCCAGATATCGATCCCCTCCTGAAGTGTCGCGACCGCCTCTTGATCCGTTGCCGGCCCTTGTAGAAGTCGAAGGTTCTCGCCGCGGAGTGCCGCAAGCGAGTAGCCCGTCAGCTCTCTGAACGTCTGTGTCGCATATCGGAGTGGGTTATCCTGATACGCGGGTCCGGTGAGTGTCAAACCCAGCGGCACCGTGTCGAGACAGGCCATTCTGGCGATACGTTCTCGCTCAAACTCAGTCACGGAGCGAGGTTCAAACCCATCGAGGTCTCGAAGACGGGCCGTCACTGACCTGTCGACGGGTTTTGGGCCAACACTCCGTAGCTGATGTGTGTCGACGAGTCCCGGGAGCCGACGGCGAAACCCCGCTTCGTCAAGCAGCATAACTTCAACAAGTGCGTCCCTGAGTGCGGCCATGGTCGCAGTCGGCAGTTCTAGCTGGCGGTCGCACAAACGCCCGTCGATGTCCGGTCTTGTGGCTTGTCGTCGTGCGATTCATGCTGGTACAGCGCCTGTTACGGATGCACGCCCGAGTCCCACGATATCAATGTCTGAACGTGAGTACCCGGTGGCTAGCCTTCCGACGCCCAGTGAGACGTACAGCCCCGACGAGGCCATAGCCATCCAGCTTGCTGCGCTGGAAACAAACGGTGACCCGTACGAAAACGCGGGCATCATGACAGCGTACAATTTCGCCGCCCCAGCCAACCGCCGCTCGACTGGCCCGCTTGACCGGCTCATAGCCATGGTCCGGTCACCGCAGTACCGCCCGATGCTTAATTTTGCGGAGGCTGTGCGAGGCCCCGTCGAGCGGAACGGGAACTACGCTGACCAGCGGGTAACAATTACAGGGCCGGGTGGGCGAACAGTCACGTATGAGTTCGGCCTGTCAGTGCAGTCCGTCGGCGAGTTCCGGGGATGCTGGCAGACCGACCGTGTTGTCGTGATCTGAGCGAAGCAGTGGCGACAAAATTAGTACGCCACAACTGCCCTTATGGCTACTCGCTATCGGTTTGCGTATATCCCGTTTTATATCTATTTTACCAAGATATTATATCATATGAGTGCCCTATTCTTCTTAGTTAGGAGTGGAAAGACACATCATATCTTTTCTCTAGCTATTTATCGGCTTTATCGCAGTAGTTGGTCCAATTCCTCTGCATATAGGATACTGTCAGCTCCATCTGTACTGAATCGATATCCGACTCTGCTACGTCTGAGACGTGCTCTGTGACCGCCGTATCAGAGCGGGGCTTTCACGTAGGCTATCCCCTATCACCGGGCGTATGCTCAGTCACTGTCTGCCGGTGCAGCAACATTACCCGTTGTATGGCTTTCTGCCTCAGTTTCGGTATATGTGATTTGCCAGCCGGTCACTCCCATGAGAATGAGGATGAGCGGCGAGAGAAAGCCCAAGAAGTAGTAGGGCGCGTACTGGAACGTACTGACGCCGAGAGTTCCAGCCATGAACACCGCTCCGCTATTCCACGGAATGAGCGCACTCGTGACGGTGCCGGAAGACTCAATTGCTCGGGAGAGGTTCTCTGTCTTGAGCCCCTTCTCTTCGTAGAGACTTCCAAGCGTCACGCCGGGGACAACGATACTGATGTACTGTTCTGCCGCAAGGACGTTCATTGAGACTGACGACAGAACCGTGATGCCGGTGAGACTGCCGACGCTGTTGCTGAGCCGACCAAGGTGATATGCCAAGACAGCGATAATCCCAGTGCACTCGAACAGGCCGCCGAGTGCAAGCGCGGCGATAGCAATTGTCACCGCCCATGCACCGCCGACCATCCCACCGCTCGAGAGGAGTCCGTTTACCAGTTCCATTCCCGTTTCCGGACTTGTGCCGCTCTGTGCAACGGTCCAGACCGACGTGAATGAGTTCCCCTGAAGGACGGCTGACGTTATCGCGCCGGCGAAGACACCAGCACCGAGGGCTGGAATCGCAGAGATGCCGTATATCGCCAGCCCAAATGTGACGAGAAGCGGGAAGAAAGCAAGCGGAGAGATCGTGAACGACCCCGTGAGCGCGGTCTGAATCTCGGCGATCCGGTCCACAGGGATGGCTCCCGACGCGCGTATCCCGAGGCCAGCGTACAGGAGGACGGCAATCGAGAAGGCCAAGAAAGTGCCCGCGCGCATCGCGTTGATGTGATCGTACAGATCGGTGTTCGTCACCGCCGAAGCGAGGTTTGTTGTGTCCGAGAGTGGTGACTGCTTGTCTCCCGTGTATGCACCTGTTAGGATTGCTCCCGCGGTCATCGGCTCAGGGAGTCCGAGCCCAGACCCGATCCCGATGAAGGCAACACCAAGGGTCCCCGCTGCAGTCCACGATGACCCGATGGCGAACGTTATCGCTGCAGTAATGATCGCTGTGAGCGGAAGGAACACTATTGGGTGCAGCAGGTCAAGGCCGTAGTACATGAGCGTCGGAATCGTTCCAGCCTGTATCCAAGTCGAAATGAGCGCATAGACAATAAAGAGGATGAACACGACCTGAATGCCCATCAGCAGCGTGTGTGTGATACCTGTATACATCTCGTCCCAAGATATGTCGAACCGATAGTAACTGAACAGCCCGGTGAAGGCAATACCCCAGAGGAGTGGGAACTGCGGGTCAAGCCCGTAGATTCCGATACCGATGCCCAGTGCTGTTAGCATCCCGATAATCGGTATCAGCGCCTCCACCAGAGAAGGTCGGTCTTCGGGGTCAATGTCGTCGTACAGCTTGATGTCGAATTCAGAGCTCATGCTTATTGGCTCGGTTGGTTATTTCCAGTTCTCTCGTGTCCCACTAGTGTATTTGTACACACAGATGTTCCGACTGGTGGGCTTTGAACTGGCTTCTCAGTCGCTATACGGCTAGTTTGGCGACTACACCGACTGTGGCAACTGCGCATGTCGTTTGCTCCATTGACACCATCATTAATAAAAGTTCATGGAGAGCGGAGGGCGGAACAGTCCAACTCGGGTTCAGGCTGTGAGACACTACAAAATCCAGTTACTGGAGCAATTCATACCGGTTGGGTCCCGATATACTGAACGAAAGACCACACCGAGAGACGAACCGTTCGATATACCAAAATCATATAACCTTGATAAGCGAGAATCAGCATATGGCTGAACACGAACCGCCGACTTCTTCCCGACAGATCAAGTCGATTCAGACTGCTAGTGAAATCCTGCGCGAGATTCAGTCACAGTCCGAGGCGACACTTGCTGATCTCTGTGATAATGTAGATGTCGCGAAAAGTACGCTCCACACGTATTTACAGACACTTGTTGCTGAGGGCTTTATCGACAAATCAGACGGGGTATATCGGTTGGGGCTGCGGTTCATCCCACTCGGTGAAAGCGTGCGGAATCGAGTCGACCTTTATCAGATCGGAAAGGAAGAAGTAGAACGTCTAGCAGAGGAGACAAATGAGTGGGTCCATCTCACAGTCGCGTACCGGAACAGCGAGGTAACGTTGTGCGAGCATAACGGGGGAGAAACTGTCGCCATGGACTATCAACGTCGGACTAGGGAGTCCCCACAGTATCTCCACTGTACTGCAACAGGAAAAGCGCTGCTGGCACACTTCGATGAAGCCAGAGTCACTGAAATATTGGCTACTGAAGAGCTCGTTCAGCAGACAGAGAAAACGATTACTGACCCCAGCGAGCTTCGTGAAGCACTCGCAGAGATTCGAAGGAGGGGGTACGCGATAAACGATGAAGAGGAAATCCGGGGAATGCGGTCCGTGGGCGCTCCGATACATGGCGTGGACGGGACAGTCTGTGGTGCAATCAGTGTGACCGCACCGAGAATGCGACTGTCCGGTGAATATCTCTACAGTGACCTTCCAGAGTTAGTAATGGAAGCGGCAAACATCATCGAGATTAATTTGGAGTCTGCAACCGCCCGAGATGAATAGTTCACATATATCAAAGATAGCTATCTCTTCTGTGGTGCGTGATACAACTCTGGTTTAGCCTATTGACGGTACAGGCGGCCATCGATCTGGTGCTGTATTCAGATGTTCTCTCTGGACAGTTAGATCGTGACAGCCTTTCCAAATTTTTCTTAGATCGCCCTGTGCACACGCCGTCTCTTCTGTACCAATCTAAGCGGCTGAGTAGC
The DNA here is from genome assembly GCF_008729015.1 of Haloarcula sp. CBA1129. Classification (NCBI taxonomy): domain Archaea; kingdom Methanobacteriati; phylum Methanobacteriota; class Halobacteria; order Halobacteriales; family Haloarculaceae; genus Haloarcula; species Haloarcula sp. CBA1129. Next base: position 485,447 of record NZ_RKSM01000003.1, on the reverse strand, counting down.
TTGATTATCCTGTGTCGTCGGACGCTTGAATTCTCCCTGAAAGAGGTGGCCCAACGTCGGTTCGTGGTCCTGCAATCAACGGCCCCTCGCTGCTTGAGACCTGTGCACCCAGTTTCAGTTGGTGTCAACAGTCTTGGAATGTCTACTCTATCCTGAGTGACAGTCGTATTTGTTCATTCCGAACTAGAGCTTCGAGCTATCGTGAAAAGTACTGTTACCGCCAACAGTTTGCTCCGTACTCTCTGTCTGTTGTGCCTCGGTCACACATCAGCCAGTGCAGCAGATGGGGGTAACTGAGAGATTGTTCGGTATCGTCAAACTGTTATAGAGTGGTCGGAAGACAATCAGTCTCCTGCTGGGTAGCCTCTCTCTTTCCGTGTCTCCCAGACAACAGACTAGGCGGTATGATTCGATTGCGCGGTCGAGACTCTCATATGCGCTCGTTATCGTCCGTCAGTAGTTCCACGTCTACTCATCAGCGACTACAACTCTTCCCTCAACAACCGGTTTGTACGGCGATGGCGTGGCCGCGCCAGCGATAACCAAATCCGAGGGTTGCGACGGTGATGAGTGGTCGGGCATCCAGAGCGAGAGGCTACCGCGTTCCGATTATAATAACAGCAGTACAGTTGTTAGACAACCGCACATGCCAAGCCGAAATCAAAAATCGGAACTCTGTGCATGTTCAATTGGTTAACAGTCAGTCGAGTGTTGTAGATAGTCAAACCCCCATTATAAAACTATATTTCGGATATGATCCCATATAATGCGCTTCTGTTAGTACTATAGAGAGAATATAATGGCATACTCGAATTAGATGAATATAATTGGATATCTATATTAGATAGTCGTACTTCTATACGTAGGCATCCCATAGTCACGATTTAACTATTCAACTTGCACTCATTCTGCCGGATCAACGATACTGAACCTTCTATATGAGATTTTCAAAGTGGGAGAGGCTGACTGGACCTTTCGGCGCGGCACAAACTCTGAATGTTACGTGGTTTTGACTCGGCACACAGAGTATCCCATCTGTTATCTGCGACAGCCCTTATCGGCTGACATTAATTTGGAGTCGACGTACTCGAACAGCTGTTACACCAGTTTGTGAGGCCAGCGCCGGTTTTCAGCCGCATAATACTGCTTCTCCCAGCGTTCACGGAACGTCACCGTGTGCATGCGAGCAGATAAGTATATTTGAAATAGCTACCGTCAAAGGTGACAATATGAGGATTTCTATCGTCGGTGGGGGATTCGCTGGATTAGCAGCTGCACAACTGGCTGAAGAGGTCACTTCGGACGTACGACTCTATGATAAGGGTACATACAGTGGCGATCGGAGAGGCGCGTGGGGCGAAATGGTCTGGGACTATTCACAGTTGCCACTAGGTCGACACGTCCCGGGATACGTCAGAGAAGCTAATACTGGAATATTTGTCGGGTCTGACGGGAAGACCGTAATAAACGTCCCTGATGGTGTGATACTGAACAGAGGGGAGTTAGAAAAACACTGGGCAGGGACGCTCAAGCAAACAGAGATCGTAGAGGACGCAGAAGTCGACGAAGCGGAGTTTCGGAGGCTATCTACGGAAGCAGATCTGTTGATTGATGCTACCGGGCAGTTCCCGATCTCAAGCCGATTCACGTCCCTGTCGTATGACGTGGCATGTCCGACGCTGAGCGGGAGGATTGAGGCCGACTTCTCCCACTTGTATCCGGAACCAAGGGCACTCGCATACGAGAACTACTTCCTCTGGATTGTGCCACAGTCACCGGGGGAAGCGACTGTCGGACTCGGGTGTCGAGAAGACAAATCCCCTGCGCAACTATACGCGGATATGCAAGAGGTGCTTGCGGAAGTCGATATTGAGCCACCAGAACGCGAGGCTCTGTACAGTGGGACCGATGTCTCAAACGGCCTGCGAAGTATCTCGGACTGCTCGTACGAATTAAACGACTGCACGGTCCATATCGCGGGGGATGCCCTCGGGTTGGCGAACCGGCTGACAGGGTTCGGGATGGTACATGCGGCACAGTCCGGCCGGGCCGCTGTGAGATCCTTCGTGCAAGAGGAATCGTATAAGCGGCGGTTGTTGTGCCAAAACTTCTGGACGAAAGCTGTCACTGGTGTGGTCTCTCCTATCCATCACAGCATCGGGTTGGAAGGGATCGCTCGTCTATCGAAGGGGGAGATTGAGTATCAGGAGAGCTTCGAACCGCAGCAGCCTGCAGATATTCTAAGCGCTGTTCGAACCTTCGTATAGCGACTCCGGTCTATTTGTATATCTCTGACCAGAAGGGCTTGTCAGTTCTGTAATCGTGATATCGGGTTCAACATGTCGTTGGTTACTGTCGCTGGGATGGTGGCACGATGGTAAATTTTTGCCCGAAAGCTGCTGAGTAGTTGACCCGTCTTGGTGGTATCTGTCCGCAGTAGCTCGCTTCAGCAGTTATAAAGAGCGGTCAGCTTTTATATCCATATTTCACAACTACACGGTGTAGCCAGTACAGGTAGCTATACTTTATAGCTATACTGTATGGCGAATGAATATAGCTGAGTGTTATAGCTGTTGAAGGTGACCAAAAGATCCAGCAAATTAAGGTAGCCATTTGGTACAGCTAGCAACTCCAGATGTATTCGAGGGCCTACCGAATCAAAACTGGAAGTCTACCAAACAAACCATGGCTGAGTACAAAGAGAGATTCCAGCTGTACCCCTACCGTCAAGAGGCGAAAGGCTCAGCGGGAAGCGGTCGACTGTTCCCAGTCGTACCCCCACTCACGGAGCTTTTCGGCGACGAGGTCCGGATTATCCATAGCAACGACGAGGGCGGCTTCCAGTGCATCGGTCTTGTATACATCCTCACCGACTTGGTCTTCGAGATTACGGAGAAAAGTAGACTCCCGGTCCTCGACCTCGGGCCGAATGAAAATCGGCCGTTGCTTACGGTCTTGTTTGACTGAGTCACGACGAAATTTGTATGGGATGTCGGGCTGGGTCGTCGGTTCTACGTCCGTGGAGTCGGTTTCAACATCCATCACATCATCCTGCTGGTCATCCGGTTCTGGCTCTGGGTCTGTGTTCGTCTCTGCAAACGGATCGTCACCGGAACCGGATTTCATGCTGTTGCCTCCTGTTCGCGAGTCTGACGGAGATGCGCAGCCAATTCTTCGAACTGCTCCAAGGTTTCGAGTTCGTAGTCACGTTCCCGGCTCCGGTGTTCTTCGATATATTTGAACGCTGAGCACTGTTTTCGCCAACACCCTTCGAGCAAGGACGTTCGCTCACGGAAGACAACAGGGATATCATACGACTCTGCACGGAGCCGTTTGAGCATCTCTTCTTGATCGTTAGTTCCTTTGAATCGGTTCGGTACAGCAGCTAACACGCCAACATTGATATCCAGCGTGTCTTCAAGTCCGGTAACGAGATCCGCCAGACCTTCGACGGACTGTTGGCCCTTCCCGCTTGGTTCGAACGGGATGACGAGGTGCCGCGTCGCGTGCAACGCGTTGTACAGTTTCACGTCCGCGGTTGCCGGCGGGTCGATAATGACAGTGTCATACTCAGACGGAACGCCCGCGTCCTTTAGGACACGAAGGAGCTGAACATTCGGGTTCCAGTTCTCACCGAAGTCCGCTGCTTCCTCCTCACGACGCCGTAGATGTTTCGAAAGTACCTCCAGCGAGTTGTGTGCGGGAAGGACATCGACACCTTCGGAGGTTTCAATGAGGTCAGCGAACGGCCCCCGTGGCCGTTCGACGAGGTGTCGGACCAGACTGTCAGCCTCCGAGTCCGTTCGGTGGTCCGCGACATCGAACAGGAACGAGAGGCTCCCCTCCTGTGGGTCCATATCGATTGCCAGTACGTCGTGACCGGCGCGGGCATCGGCGACAGCGAGGTTCGCCGCCATCGTTGTCTTGCCGACACCGCCGGCCTCACTGTACACGGTGTAGGTCAGCATACCGTATCGGATTCACTACACAGATATAAAGATTAGTCAGACGGCATAGCTATATAGTATAGCTATATAAATATACTCGTACTTTCAGTGAACGTTAGCTACTCGTCAAAGAGTCCCGCGAGCGTCTCGCGCATCTCTGACCGTCGGTGAGACCGGGCCTCGGACTCGGAAAGGTAGTTATCCAAGACGACCTGTGCGGAAGCCGACCCCTGCTCGGCCGCGACGTCTTCGAACCGCTCGGCGACCCGTCTGACAGCTGCGCCGTACGTCGTATACCAGAATCGACGTCCCGTTTTCGGCGTCGGTCGAGCGCCGTCGACGGTGATATCGGCGGTTTCGGCCACCGATTTGAACCGCCGACGGACAGTTTCGGCAGTCAAATGGCCGGTAGCTGACGCCGATGAGGGCAGGAAATAGCCGTTCCAATCCGGGCTGGAGAGGGCGTCGATGCGTTCCCTGGCCGTCTCCAAGCCGGCCAGCAGAGCCACGGTCCCCGGACCGTTTTTCCGCTCGCCGTCACCGAATTCGATGTATGGATGGGAGTCATCGTCCGGATCGAGGTTGAGCTGTCGGACATGTAGCGATGCGACTTCACTCGGGCGAAGCCCCCAACCGCAGCATGCGACCACGATAAATCGGTCTCGTTGATCAGCTGTTGCCGCGTACAAGCGCTTGACAGCGCTTCTATCGAGTGCCTTGTTGTCCCAAGACGGGGTTCTATCCCATCCAAACCGGATTTCGAGGTCAGCTAGCGGATTGTACGTGGCGCTTCCGAACATCACCATGTGCTTGTAGAACTGCCGTGTGTCCTGAACGTATTTACGCCGTGACGCAAGCGTCGTCAGGGCATCGTCCAGTTGGTCCAGCGCATCAAACGTCGCCGCCACCCGGTCCATCTCCGCAACACGTTCGTCGGGATTCTTCAGCGGTGCGAGCAAATCTTTTGTATCGTGAATATTGGTATATATTTTCGCGTAGCGTCGTAGAATCGACCGCCGTGTGTCGATTGTCGCGTCAGCACGCCCACGTCGAGTCGAGAGTTCATCAAGATAGTCCTCAATGGCCCGCTGTGTGTTGTCAGAGAGGAAATCAAATGGTCCTGATGTAGTGTCGGCTTCTGGTACTCCGATCTCGTCGTAGAACTGCCCCGGAGACAGATCGAGTTGCCGTTGCAGGTGCTTGACGAATCCCGGGAACTCGCCATTTAGCCATGTGTACGTGGGGGTTTCAGTGGCCGGATCCAGACCGTCGTTTTCCATTGTCGGCACGACGCTCTCATGATAGAAGGACTCGCAGTCAGCTAAGCCCATAGTTGAGTAGCGAGTTTCAGTCATTGGAGTGCATGTGATGTGAACTGCAGTAACCGACGAACTGTCTTGGCTGGTTCGTCTGAATCACCGAGTTTTCGTATATAGCGTACTCGCATCGAACAACTAATAGTTTGTCTTGTCTTGTTTTCTCGTGCAGAAACCCACAACAAGACAGATAGTAGCGATTGTATTGCCACAGGTCATAAATCATATATCGCTATATCAAATTTGTCGGATAGGAGTTAAGGCAATAGTAGGTTTAGCGGAGCTGTATTGCGTGAATTTGGGTGAATTGTCGAGCGGAAACTGCTCTATATTACTCAGTCTCCCAGCAATAGCTGAGCTCAGATGGTGTCATAGAAGAGATTTCACATCGTTATCACGGTACTCCGTGATTGTCTCCACGTTCGTAGTGTAATAGCGATAACGAGGCGAAGGCACAAAGCGAGGAAGAGCTGCGCTCGTCGCCTGTCGACCCCTCACTTCCGGGACACCCCACTAACGGTGTACCCCCAACCGCCGCCACTTCCATCTCATCACAGTGGCTGTGGGCAGGATGGACTGATGCTACCGGCGAGCCTGAATTCAGGGTCTGTATTTCGACGAGACACTGTCCACCTCAATTGGCGCTCGTCTGTAACAGCTGTGCAACCCCTGTGAGTGACACTGAGACGCCAAGGAAGATCAGACCGAGGTACGCAATCGCTATCGATTCGAGATCTTGAATCGCCGAGTGGTACTTGTTAGTCGTATGCTGGAACAGTAACACCGTCCCTGTGATACTAATGAGAAGGCCTACCGCGTTTACCGACAGCCCGGCTTTTTTCATAGCACCATCTCGTTTACCGCGGTTCAAATTCGATCTTCCGGTTCGGGTCACCGGGAGGCTCGAACACGGAGGTCGGCAATGTGGTCGATCCCGAGACAGGCCAGTACAGCGGAATCATCACCGAATCCGACAGCATGCAACTGGTGGCAGTGGGGGCCGATATCGATTTTATTCATGTTGCTGTGTTTCTTAGCCACCAATTGTCACGATTGCCAGCACAGAAAATAGCCACGCCGCTGCCACTCTGATGAAAGAGCATTCGACCCAGTCACCAACGACGGCGACCTTGTAGGCATCCTCCCGACAGCGGATCTCACCCATTATCTACCTCGGCTCAGGAACACACTCCTCCGTGGACGAACCGACGTGACCGCTCAATGAGCATCCTTTCCTGATTGATGGACTCCGAGTCGCTCCAGTAGACGACGAGAAGCAACTCGAAGCTTATATTGGTGACAAATATGATCTTGGCTTAGAGACAACAAATGGAGTCACTGCTAACCGTCGCAGGTGTCGTTGTCGCTGTATTCGTCGGGTTCAACATTGGTGGCTCGTCGACGGGGGTAGCGTTCGGTCCGGCGGTTGGCTCACGCCTCGTGCGGAAGGCAACCGCAGCGATGCTATTCGTGGTGTTTGGCTTCCTCGGTGCTTGGACCGTGGGTCGAAACGTTATCGCAACGATGAGCAGTAGTATCGTACCCGCGACCCAGTTCACCCCGCTTGCGAGCGTCGCCGTCCTGTTTTTCACCGGGCTGTCGCTACTCATTTCGAACCTCTACGGCGTTCCGGCCTCGACCTCAATGACCGCCGTTGGCGCCATCGTCGGGCTAGGTCTCGCGACGGATACGCTCAATCAGGCGCTAATGTTCGTTATCGTCTCAGCGTGGATTGTCGCCCCGCTGATAAGCTTCACCATCGGAATCGTAGTTGGTCGCTATCTATACCCGTATCTCGACCGCTACGTCGCGTTTACGAAGTTCGACCTCCACTTCATCCAATTCGACCGCTCAGGAACGATTCCGCGTCCGCATCTAAACAACAATGCGTCGGCGCAGGATATTGTCGGATCACTCTCGGTGGTCGTCATTGCCTGTTACATGGCATTCTCGGCGGGGGCATCAAACGCCGCGAACGCTGTGGCCCCCCTCGTTGGAGAAGGCGGGTCACTGACCGTAGATCAAGGGGTGATGCTCGCGGTGGTGGCTTTCGGTCTTGGCAGTTTCACCATCGCCCGCCGCACCTTGGAGACGGTTGGAGACGATATCACGGAGCTACCGATTCTGGCGTCACTGATCGTCTCCATTGTCGGTGGCACAGTCATCACGATTCTCTCCTACTTCGGCATTCCCGCAAGTCTTGCGGTAAGTACGACATCGACGATCATTGGACTCGGGTGGGGTCGTGCGAGTCGGGCAGCGACACTTGCGGAGTTGGCGACGCCGACACCTGAGCCTCCGGATATGGATATCGCGACAGGGGCGTTGGTCACCTCGCGCGTCGAAGAGGCCCCGGCTAGTCCGACAATCGGTGATATAGCCCGCCACGAAGAACCGCCCGAGACGACGGAGGAGGTCCCGGATGTGCCAGACGTCGGCGCAGAGGAATCGGTTGACCTCGACGAGCGAAGTCTCTTCGACCCAGCGGCGGCCAAGCGTATCGTCATGATGTGGGTTTTGACGCCCTCGCTAGCGGTTGTCGCCTCCTACCCGGTATTTGTATACCTGTCGTAAGCTCCACACAAACGAGATGAGGTCAGTTCGGCACTCCCACGAAGTGCGTGGTGGAGACAGTCACGCTCGCCGGGTCCGGGACATGACGTTCTCGTGACCTCAAGGTGCTGAGAGAAAACGAATGGAACATCTCGAAGACGTGGCCACGGTGTGGGAATGATACGAAGGCGACCCGCGTCGCGTTGCGGATCAGGTTTTTCTCCGGACGGACACCGATTCTTGGAGGTCGTCTTCGATAGCAGAATTTGACGGACAGTCGCTCCGAGGGGAGGAGCGACCACCCGAGCACCGCCGTCATGTCCCGTCGAGCAGGGCTACCAGTACTCCGTCGTCGCACCACGTAGCTCAACAGCGGGGTTTTCACTGTTGGGAAACCGGGAGTCTACTGTCCACACAAAAATAAGATAGCCCAGTCACGACGGTTAGTGGTTGTCTCAATTCCGAAGTTCCGAAAGCAGTCCACCGATACCACCGAGAATGAATACCCCGGCGAGAAGAGCCCAGTCACCGTCGAGATACTGTAGCGTCCCGATTGCGACAAAACCGCCGTACATCAGTGGCTGGTAGAGTGGGTGGCTTCGAACGCCGGTTACTGTCGCCGCGAACAACATTGGGACGCAGATTATCCAGAGGACAACTGTATACGGAGTTGTCGGCCCATAATACACGAACTCGAAGTAAGTGGCTGCGCCGATAAGCGCCATCATAAATAGGAACGCTCCCGGACGGATTCGGTCTCGAAGATTGTTGAGGGCGGCCATCCAGATATGATTGATCGCCACCAGTGAATAATTATTCTGTACTAGCTACAGCGACTTGTGCAACAAGTCGTGACTCAGTATTTCAAGTGGCCTTTGAGAGATGGCCACTCAGTATGTCTGTGGCCGGTAGATTTAGTCGGATGCAATTGAAACCGACGACAGTCCACAGTACAGATCCCCAGACGAATCACATACTGTTCCAAGGCTCTTGATGCGGTAAAGATAGAGTCGAGACCTCAACCGCGGACTGTTCGAATTGCTTCGACGAGGGGTCCCACTGAAATCTCTTCTGGATCTTCGGCGTCAATTGTGACTACCAGTTGGACGGTCTGGTCCGGGTCGATGAGGAACGCAGACCGTTGGTGAATGCGCGGGGACTCTTCGTAATCGTCCAGCAGGACACCATATGCCTCTCCAACTTCGCGGCTAGTGTCCGCCAGCAGCGGATAATTTATATTGTGGTTCTGGGCGAACTGTCGGTGGGCATATGGGCCGTCGCCGGAAATGCCGAGGACGGTCAGATTGTCCTCAAATTGAAGGAACTCAGCGTCTCGTAGCGAGCACATTCCAGACGTACAGACCGGGTTGAAATCGAATGCGTAGAAAGTGAGCAAGACCCATTCACCCGCAGTTGTATAGTCGCTCAGCTGATGGGTTCCGAACTCACCCTCGTAGAAGCCACGAAGCGAAAAGTCCGGAGCCGCTTCTCCTTCCGTGATCATTTGTAACACAGTGGCACCCCAGACACATATGACCAGCGGTAGCACCAGTTTGTCACTCTCCGTCGCGCTCAGAGACGCCGCTGTTGGGAGTACCCGCGCGGGCGTGGCAACGTAGACGACTATCTGTACGAGCATTGGCTCGGTCAGTGCTTTCATGTACTGACCGACTCGCCTGCGAATGCTTGGGCCAGCGCCCGCTGTTTCTCGGTGTCAGTGGCGAAGATGCAGCGCAGTACTGGGACAGCGACGAATTCGCTGTCGCTGTTGTTTCAGCTGACGGGGACGCCGAGAAAGTTGAGCTGACAGCCACGCCGTTTGCGACACTCTTGGAGTGGTGTGAATACACGCGCTCAGAACGTGGCTGGGATATCGGGCCACATGTCGGCGGCTCGCTCGTCGGCGACCTCGTTCGGAGTGTCAAGCCATGAGCGGGGCGTCTGTTGCCGACGCGAAGGGCTTCGTCTACGAACCAGCCCGAGGCCCAAAGCGGAGGATCGAGTTCGAACCACGAAGCGATGCCAGCTTAGAGTCCATCGAAGCTGTCTGGACCGGGTGTCGATGGTGGGCCACTGGGCGAGAGGTCGTGACGACGATGCGACGGATTCGAACGCTGGTCCGAATCTGGCAGAACAAGACACATTAGATGTCGCAGAAGCGCAGATTTACGGAACGACGCTTGATCATGCCCTTTCTTGTGACTCCGCGAGCACGACTAATGCGCGATGGTCCACACACCCTCTCGACGGGCCCTCCTTACCACGCTGGGTGCCGGTGTCGTATCTACGTTCGCTGGCTGCAGTACCCCCGAAACGACCAGTACACCGCCCGACAACGGTACGCTTGTCACCGACTATACCGTCACCATGACACGCTCTCCGGGCGAACAGCCACCTGTCGTCGCGCCCACCAAGGACAGCGACGGCACTGGCCACAATGAGAACACATCGCCGACTCCCAAGCCGCTGTCTCTCCACACCGTTTCGAGCGAGGATGCGGCCGAAGCGCTCGAATTTGGCGTCAATGCGCGGAACGTCGCAGCCGTTCGTCGACTCGTTGCAGAGACGGCATACTCGAACGAATCCGTGCTCGTCTACCAGACACGCGTGGGCGAGTGCCACCGGCTGAAACTGAATTACATTACCCGGGACGCTGACGAGGACCCAAATCTCCAGTTCTGTCGGATGATCCGTGATGCGCACATCTCCTGTGAGCGCGGCGCTCGCGACCACGTCGCCGCCTTCGTTCGCCTGCCGTTTCCCGCCGATGAGTATGACGGAGTCTCCGTCGGTTCGGGCGGGGGCTGCGATCCGGTCCCCGACCGCTACCGGAACGGGAGTGAATCGTCATGACCCGCCGCACTCGCCGCTCGCTGCTTGCCGCGGCTGGCACCGCACTCACGGGAACGCTTGCGGGCTGTGGCAGCTTATCCCCGTTGTCCGGGGACTCCGCTCCCGACTACGATGGGTCAGAGCTCGCGGCCCTCCCTGATGACTTGCCGCGGGTGTCCACCGCACTCCCCGTCCAGCCGACGCCAGCGCACCTCACGGCTGTCCGTCAGCACGTCCGCTCACTCCTTGCGGACACAGACGTCTCCCGGGTTCCGAACGAGGTCGTCCGTCACAGACTCGCTCGCGAGCGTGAGGCCGCCCGCGGTGCCCTCTCACAGGCCGCCGACCGGGAGATAGATCGGACCGACTCGGTCGTGAGTCTCACACACCCGCGCTCGGAGGCGATGTTCGTCCACGCCGGACTCGCCGCCTTCGACGGTGACCTCACCGAGTCGGATGTCGCCGCACGGCGCGACCGCCACTATCGAAACGCCAAAACCTTCCTCGCGGAGTCCCGATACGCGGGCCCACCGACCGATCCAGTGGGCACACTCGTCGAACACGCCCGGATCGAAGACTGGGGTCAGACCGGTGTCAGGATTATTAAGCGTGATAGCGTCCACGAGTTCGAAAATGCCACCCTCCACATCGCCGAACTCGCGAAGGATGTCGAGTGGGGGCGGGCGTACGCCACGGATGCTCGCCGTCTCAGCGAGCACTACGTATCAACATTGGAGGAAACACACGACTACGAGGACCGGTTCTCACGGGTCGCAACAACCCTCCTCGCAGACGTCGAACCGTACGTCGACGCCCCGGACAAAGACGCACTGACAAGTGAAATCGACCGCGATATCGAGAACACGGCAGCCGAAGAGCTAGTTCAAGAACTCGCTCGGATTCGGTGGAGCGGCGCGGAGAACGCTGTTAAGCATCATGACAGCGGTCGTGTCGCTCTCACTGTCGGCTCTACGATGCGGGCACTTACCGCAGACCATGCACTCGCTGCCACGACTGATGCTATCGCGGACAGCGCCTACGGTGTCCCTGAATCAGTCGCTCGGATCGACACGGAGCGCACCGCCGCGATAGAGGGGCTCCGAGGCCTCCTCAACGAGTCACCAACACTGCTGGCGCGTCGCCTCGCCACCTACGTCCGCAGTACAATCCAAAGCGCTGACAGCCAGATCCGTCAGGGCTCCGTCTCCTCGCCCGGACACCATCTCTACGCGCAATACGCCATCGCGAACCGCTTCGCGGCCGCTGCACCGTCCGTTATTCGTCGTGTCGGTGATGCACTCAGGGAATGAATTGACGGTGCCAGCGGCTGCCACCACTCCCGGCTTCTTGTCTTGACGCGGACTGTGACACAGAGACGGGAAGCGGTGAGCGTTTCACCGTCCCGATGGTGTAGATCGCCTTCGCGAGCCACGCACTGAGTCGCTGACCTGTGCGGAGGGGCACCGGCGAGTCGTCTAGCCCCGCTGGCCTGCGGTTCCGAGGCCCGCTACTGGCGGAAGCTGTTCGCGACGTTTCGGTCAAGCTGTCCAGTTGGTGTCTCGTCGTTCGTGGGGTGGTTAGCCGAGTGTGACCTGATCAGAACGGGATTGCCTGAACTATATGCGACGGACAGTTCTATCTCAATCCAGAACGATGAACGCACGACGCATCGACCACGTTCACCTCCGAATTCCGGAGGACGAGATCGAGCACGCAATCGAATTCTATCAAGGCCTCCTCGGGTTCCCGCTCGAAGGATTCGACGACTACGAACGGGGTGAGACGCCGATTTTCCACTTCCGGCTGTCACCAGACACGATTATCCACGTCAGACCGACCGACGAGTTCGTCCACCCCGAGCGGGAGAACTTCGACCATCTCGCAATCATCCTGAACGAGGACATCAAAGACGTCAAGCAGGAACTCGAGGACGCAGGAGTCATTATCGAGCGAGAAGGGACGCCCGACGGGGCGACCGGTGAAGCCCCAGCGATTTACGTTCGAGATCCGTTCGGCTACCTCATCGAACTCAAAGAACCCGTCGCGACAGCCTAATCGCCGCACGCACACGACCAGCAACAGAACACAGTTCAGCACACATGGGACGCCTCATCGACGGCCACTGGAAGACGACCGACGAATTGACCGAAGACGACCAGAATCGAAGTGAAGATGAGTTCCGAGACCGCATCTCACCGACCACTCACTACCCGCCAACATCGGGACGTTATCACCTGTACATCGCCCGTGCCTGTCCATGGGCACACGGGGTTGTTCTCGTCCGGAAACTACTCGGGCTCGAGGATGTCATCTCGATAGACATTGTCGACCCCTATCGTGGGGCCGGAGGCTGGCAGTTCACTCCTGACAAACCCGGCTGTACGCCGGAGTCCATCCACGGATCTGACTTCCTCCACGAGGTGTACACGGCAGCCGACCCTGAGTATACTGGCGGCGTCACTACGCCAGTTCTCTGGGACCGTGAGGAAGATACAATCGTCAACAACGAGTCCATCGAACTCATGGAGATGCTCGCGACGGCGTTCGCTGACCACAGCGACGAGTACGACCTCTATCCGGCGGACAAGCGTGACCGCATCGATGCAGTCGTCGAGGAGCTGTACGAACCAATCCTCCAAGGCGCTTACACCGCCGGGTTTGCAGACACCAAAGACACCTACGAGGGAGCGGTCGAGACCATGTTCGACGCCCTCGACCACTGGGAGGAAGTACTCGGCGACCAGCGGTTTCTCGTCGGGGAGTCGCTCACCATCGCCGACCTCCGACTGTTCCCCGCCCTAGTTCGGTTCGACCCCGTCTACTACACGCACTTTAAGTGTAACATCCGACGACTCGTCGACTATCCCAACCTGTGGGGATACACCCGCGACATATACCAACACGACAGGGTCGCAGAGACGGTTAATCTCGACCACATCAAGGAACACTACTATCAGAGTCACACGGACATCAACCCGGCCGGGTTCATCCCAGTCGGCCCAAATATCGATTTCACGGCCCCACACAGTCGGACAGAGTGATGAGCACCCCATTCAGGAGCAGTTTCGTTGAGCGCAGTACCGTCTTGAGCGTGTCATAGAGCGAGACTCAGACAGTTACGAACAGCCGACACACGCCAGTCTACTATTGCGGGCTCCAGACAGCAGACTGATGCATTGATTCCGAAAAGCTCGATATGCGGTCGCTCTCTTGATGATACCACTCACTGGCATCAGCTTCGCTACACAGATGGTGAACACTCCACGCAATATGTTGTAACGACATCTGGCATTCTAGCAGGAATGTGTGTACTGACCGTGGGTATCGCGTATGGGGACCGATCAGTAAACGGGTGGCGCTCGTGATCCGTGGCTGATTCTATGACACGCCGCGTCTCTGCAAGACGAATTCTTACATATTGGTGTACCCTATTTCCAGTATGGTTCCAGAACCCGACGACGACATTGACGAGAATCTACGAGAGGTTCGAGAACTCACACCGGAAGCGTGTTCGGGCGTTCAATCGCTGGATCAGTTCGGCACCAAGTGGCGACTTCGGATTCTGTATACCCTGTTCGATGGCGACCACCGGTTTAATGAGCTGAAACGAGCCTCCGGGGCGAGTTCGTACACACTATCGCGAGTTCTCGAATCACTCGAGGCGGACGCGATTGTCGACCGACGTGTCAAGGACGGACCACCCATCGAGACCCACTACAGTCTGACTGAGAAGGGTGCGGCACTCGAGCCAGTGTTCGACGCAATCGACGAGTGGAATGCAGAGTGGGTGGGCGAGAGAGGCGAAGACACCACAGAAACGCCGGAGGTGTAAGCCACTCCTCGGGGGGATGGGCGGCGACTGTGAGTTTCCCGTGACCACCACGCTTACTGACGACTGTCACTGTCTCGGCGCGTTCCTGCTCAGACACCCCTCGTGTCTGGGCGACTGCAACGATGTCGTTCACACCGCTCGGAGTTCCATCGGCCGCACCGAGTGCCAGCACAATGAGTGTCTTCGTCTGTGCAGACCGGTCGTCCAATTGAATCGAGTTCCGGAGAGCCGTCGACGGTTATCGCTGCACGGGCATCGAATCGGTTCCAATACACCACCTCGTCCGTTTTGTCGTTTTGGACAGCAGCTCAATACGATATGATGTAGTCTCGCGATTGCGGACCGTACTCCCGGGTAGACGAACTCCTGTCGGTTCTGAGGTGAACGGGATTGCGGAGCTACACCAAACAACACCACCAAGGAGAGAAACACTCACCAGTCGGAGAAGGAAGCGGCATCTGGGGATATTACCTAGGACACACAGATAGTTTGACAAACGTCTTCTGCTACGGAGTCACCCTGTTCGCACACACTGAGCAGCTAACTCGGCGAGCAGTGTCTGAAAGAGATGAGACAATCTTGCGGAACTCACCCTCTAAGTCTGGCACACCGTTCGTGATAGGAACTGAATAGAGCGACGGCCGGGACGATACGTTGCCTCTCTGGCCTGACCTGCCCGAACCACTCTACAGCGCTACCCGACAAAGAGTGCTGTAACCGATTTGATGGCTAGCCACGGGTGTTGGAGCCTCAATCGCCTCAAAGCCGTCCGGAACGCCTGTCAGTGGCGAGTGGCCGGTGGAGGTCGTGACGACGGCAGACCGGACAGTCAACCAATCTCAATCCATCGCTCAGAGAACACCGGAACAACCGTTCACTGTCTCTGCAAATTGAACACGACCTGCTACGATGACCCGAGAATAACTTCGGGAACAAATATCGTGAGGGTGAGTAGACCGGTCAGCAAGAGAATCGCGGTGGCGCGCAGTACGCCTGCTATCTGTCGGCGCTCCGTTGGGAGGACCTCGGCAAGGCCAGACAGAGCGAATCCAACCGCCATAACAAGCGAACTGATGTCGGAAACACCGCGTAGAATGTCGTAATAAATATAGATACTTAACATAGCGAGTGAGCTAGCAAACATTACCAACGCATGGACTCTTCCGGAGGGTTCACTAAACACAGCGTCTTTGATTTTGGAGAGCACGGAACAGGCTATTCTCCAGACACAGTAAATAGGTGCCGCAAACTCAAGTTGCCCGGCGGTGACCGATCCACGGTGAAGACATGCACTGATCGAGTCGCTCGCGGATTACCCACCCAGCGCTCCCGTTTCTCGATGCCACTGACAAAAACGGATCATCGAGACACCGACGAGTCGATTCTCGGCGGCCGAGACGCCTTCGCCGTGACGACCACAAGATCACGGTCCTGAGTAGTTAGACGGCGAGCGTGTCACAGCCATACGGTAGGCGGATTTATTGGGACAGCCTGTGTATCGTCTCTCGTATGCCTGAAGAAGTCCTGTTCAAGTCCGAAAGTGACCAGAGTCGAGAAGAGATCGCATCGTACCTCCGGAAGGTCGCGGACAATCTCGACAGCGGAAGCGCTATCAACCTGAAAGCAGGCTCCGAGTCTGTAACTCTGAGCCCCCCTGCCCGACCGACCTTCGAAGTCAAAGCCGAACGTGAAGGCCCGGCAGGCAATATGACTGAATTAAGTGTCGAGTTCGAACTTGAATGGGACGAGAATGATGGCGAGGAGGGCGGCGGAAGTGGTCAGTTAGAAATCGAGTAAGCACTCCGCAGACACTGAGAAGGAGGGTCAGCGCAGCGGCTCTGGAACGAGTGCAGCCGCTGTGCTGTCTGGCTCCGCAAAGTCTTGTCCTGTTCCGGTCAGAGCAGGGTACTGTCGTGTTTCGTTTGGAGCATTGTGCCAGCGAGCGAAACTCTGAAACCAATTGTCAGCTGTGCTCGGTTCGGCGTGGCTGAAGCAGTTCGTAAACGAAGAGGGTCGCCTCGCTATTGCTCGAAGAATCCGGTCAACAAGAAGTGAAAATTGCGGACTGAATGAGTAGTATGAAACGGCAGAGCGTGTCATAGAACGGCTCGTTCGAATAATCGTATGATATGCTACTGCAAGCTATCGGAAGGTGACAGCCGCTTCACACCGCTGGCGACAGCGAGATACAGTGGCAAGGCAACCAAGAGGACCGCTCCAATCAGTCCCCAGTCAGTCGGTCCGAGTGGAATCGTCCCAAAGTAGTCGTTGAGGGGGGTATACAGGACGGAAAGTTGCATGAGTATTGACCCGCCCACAGCGAGCGCCAGCCATTGATTTGACAGTGTTGGAGTCTCCCGGAGCCAGCGGATGATATAGAGTTTCTCGAATTCGAGACACACGAATCCAGTGAATACCATCGTCATCGCGTAGGGAGTGACCACCGGTGCACCGTCAAGCGTGAATACTAGTAGTCCAAGCATAATCACTGTCGAGATCAGTCCTGTTCCCCCAATGAGCCCCAACATATCATGATCGACGATACCGAGATCCGGATCTCTGGGCGAGCGCTGCATCACGTCACCACTCTTGGGATCGGCCCCGAGCGCAAGTGCTGGCAGACCATCAGTCAGGAGATTAATCCACAACAACTGGACTGCTGGAAGGACGAGGTAGCCAAAGAGCGAGGCAATAAAGACGAGGGCAACTTCGGCCACGTTGGCGCTCAGCAGGTAGCCGACGAACTTCCAGACGTTGTCGAAGATCGCCCGCCCGCGCTCGATTGCTTGCTCGATTGTCGCGTAGTTATCATCCAATAAGATAACATCGCTGGCCTGTTTGGCAACGTCAGTTCCGCGCACGCCCATCGCGACGCCAATATCGGCGTTTTTTAACGCCGGTGCGTCGTTGACTCCGTCGCCTGTCATTGCGACAGTGTGGCCGTTCGCTTGCAGCGCCTGAAGGATCCGGACCTTGTGTTCTGGTGACGTACGTGCGAACACATCGACTGCCTCAACGCGGCCGCCAAGTGCATCATTGGAGAGTTGCTCAACATCGCGACCCTCCATGACGGTCTGACCGATGCCGAGTTCGCCAGCGATAGCGGCCGCTGTCCGAACGTTGTCACCAGTCACCATCTTTACATCAATACCAGCACGGTTGGTCGCCGCAATCGCGTCGGCGACTTCGTCTCGGGCAGGATCGATCATACCGACTAGGCCCGCGAGGATCATGTCGTCATTGACATCGTCGGCGTCACCAGTTACGTCGTCACGTTCTACTACAGTCGTATCCTCTGTGTACGCCACTGCGAGAACTCTGAGCGCGTCGTCAGCGAACGTCCCGACCTGTTCTCTTATCTGCTCGGCCCTGTCGGGTGTCAGATTCGCGGGTCCGTCGTCGGTGAGGACACGAGAACACTTCGAGAGGATGACTTCAGGTGCGCCTTTTATGTAGACCGTATCCTCGTGGACGGTCCCCATCCATTTCCGCTCCGACGAGAACGGGATCTCGCCCGTTCTCGGGTGCTCGTTGCGAAGGCGTTCAACGTCGATTCCGGACTCGTCGGCCGCCATAACGATGGCCCGTTCTGTCGGGTCACCTGCTTCAAGGGTGGCATCGCTACACAATGTCCCTGCACGGAGGACTGCGGTAACGCGATCCAACGGGGATTCGTCATCTGTCTCGTCAAGGTCGACAACAGAATCGGTGACCCAAATCCGGCTGACCGACATTTGCCCCTCGGTCAGCGTCCCGGTCTTGTCTGTACAGATAACATCGACAGATCCTAAGGCTTCGACAGCAGGCAAGCGCCTCACGAGAGCGTTCTCGTCGGCCATTTTCCGGACACCAAGTGCCAGCGTTAGTGTCACAACCGCTGGGAGTCCTTCGGGAACCGCGGCCACAGCGAGCGAAATAGCGGTGAGTGCTGCCTGAACCAGTTCGGTGCCTCGGAAAAGTAAGAACGGAATCACGAGTACAGCGAGGACCACCACACCGATGCCGAGTGTCCGGCCTAGCGTATCGAGTTCTTCCTGCAGCGGTGTGTCAGTCTCCTCAGTTCCCGCGAGCTCGCGGGCGATAGCTCCGACTTCAGTGTCCATTCCGGTTGCCGTGAGGACGGCGATGCCCGAGCCGCGTGTGATATTTGTCCCCTTGTATACCATTGATTCCCGCTCTGCAAGCGGCGCGTCAGCGTCGACCGGTTCGCTTCCCTTCGATACCGGTGCACTTTCGCCAGTAAGTGCCGCCTCGTCGACTTCCAGAGACTGCTCTTCGATCAGTCGGCCATCAGCTGGGACGACATCGCCGCTCTCCAGTTCGATAACATCCCCCGGAACGAGTTCGGTTGCATCAACCTCAACAGCAGTTCCGTTGCGTCGGACAGTCGCTGTTGGCGCGGTCAATTCACGTAAAGACTCAAGCGTTTCCTCTGCGCGATAGTCCTGTACGAAGCCAAAGAGGCCGTTAGCGACCACAATGACGGTAATCAGTACCGCGTCGATAGTGTGCCCGGCCCACACGGAAAGTGCCGCCGCCGCAATGAGTACCCAGATAAGCGCGCTGTCGAACTGAGCGAGAAATATCTTGAGTGGGGTCCGTTTACTCCCCTGCGTGATCTCGTTCTCGCCGTGTTTTGCACGTCGATTTTCGGCTTCCGATGCCGAAACCCCAGCAGGATCGCTGTCAAGTGCTGCAAAGACATCGGCAGTCGATTGTGTGTGGGCTGATTTGGACATAGAGCAGTGGTCTACTGCTTTCTTCATATTAGTTGCCATACTGACACTGTTGGCTGTAACTATTGCAAGATATTCGCCACCCCGGGGTGGCGAAATTCTTCATAGACTTACAGCCGACAGTATGATTTGCGGATTATCCTACACATATTCGTGCACTGTGTCCTCGCTGTCAGGGCTTCGCCGACAACGCCGCGGAGCAGTTGCCCCGCAGGGTCGATTCTCTGTGAAGATCACAGTGGGCTCATAGCCCAGACCGAGACGGAGGGCGACACAGAGCACCGCCACGCAATTTCCGTGGCTCTTTCAGCGACGCTTCGTCACGGTACTGGATACCGGTCATTCGGGGCATTCTCCACGCTCAGTCGGTGTACCAGTACGCCCAGAGAATCAACACGCCCTGCAGCGGCAACCGGGCCCAGCGGGCCAGTGCAGAGGGATCGCCGCCACCTGTCCCTTCGATGGTGACCATGGAGACTGCCATATAGACGTTCGCGGGAAAGATCGCGACGAGCAATGCAATCGTCGCCCATGCGGCGTACGAGCGCGTCCGGGGCACCAACAGGCCGAGCCCGACAGCGATTTCGGCGACACCGGACAGATATACCAGCGCAAGTGGCGCCGGCAAGACCGGTGGCACGATCTGGACGTATAGTTCCGGCACGACAAAATGCAATCCCCCCGCGACGACATACAGGAGCGCCATCACGTAGCACAACGGCCGTTTGAACTGCCTCAAGCCAACACGCATCTACAACCATGTATGGCGACCAGTGAAAAGCCAGTTGGGATCTGTGCTCAGTGAAAAGACAGCGTAGCGATCTCTCACCCGGGAAGAAAGAGATTAAGAATTGCGACGACTAGGCCGGCAAGGCCCATCCGAGCTGCGGCAACGTACCACCGCTGGCCCGAAATCGATCCCATGTAGGCGCCGAACACACCCAACACACCGATACCCAAGCCGACCGCAATGAGTGCCGCTTCTGCCATTGTGACGACAGTCCCCGCTACAACGAATGGGGTCAGTGGGATCAGAATCCCGATAAGTGGACCCAGACCGCTCATTATCGCGTGTACGAAGCGGGCACCGCTCTGGTTCCGCTGAACGCGGGTATCGTCGAGATCTTTGAGCATCGCTCGCTCGATACGTCTGATTTCGGTCCGGGTTTCGGCACGTTCGATCTCCCAGACACTCCAGACAGCAGATGTCCCGAGGCCGACTGCCGCTCCCAGTCCGATTTTGATCACAGTGTGTCCATCTGGAACCCCCGAAAGGACAGCGCCGACGATGATGCCAATGCTCGTAAGCGTCCCGTCAAAGCCGTTCGAGATGAAGTACCGACGCGAGATTGCGAGGACATCCTCCTTTCCGAGAAGTCGCCTGAAGAGTTGTCGAATGGACGCCACGGCGGATCAAGCATCCTGTAACGTACGTCGATCCGTCACAACGGAGTCACCGCAGGCAACCTGATCCACAGAGTGGACCGACCCGCCGAGGTTTTCGATTGTATCTTCAATCACCTCGAAATTCAGATCCTCGCTTTCGAACGTGAGCTTGACGTTTTGCACTTCCTGATCCAATTCGATCAGAGACGAAGTTACGCCCTCGACGCTCTCAATTTCGGCCAGTTGATCGGTGAACATCAACAGGGGCGGATCATGTGGCTTCAGTACATCGATAACAAGGCGTCGGACTGCTGCCATATCTCAATACGGTGGGGGGATTGGCTTAAAAATATGTGTCAGTACCGTCCAGTCGACGCACCGACCCTGTTGAGGCCAGAGAGCAAGCCGCTGCGTGTTCCATCCACAGATGTCTCAAAAGTGCTCTGTTGAATAGATGCTGAGTCACAGTTAGAGCGGTTCACAGAGCGGTTCTATGTTTGTGATGGCGAACATCAGGATGATTTCACGGAACTGCCGATACCAGCCAAGCGCTCGCACGGCATCGCCGAGCGAGCGCTTGACCGTCGAATACGAGGTTTCGGCCATCCACCGCTGAAAGTAGCCTTTTGACCGAATGAGCGCGTTATTCGCAGTGGCGTTCAGTGACGAACCACGGTAATGAACGAGGTAGTCGATATCTAGTGCGGCAATCTCGTACTCGGTGTTCCAGTCTTGGAAAGCATTGTCAGCGGCGACGGACAGCAGGTCGTCCGCGTTCCGGCGGACGACCTGCGGTCCAGTCTTGGTGTCGTGTTGCCACCGTGCAGAGATGTGCACGTCAAGCACAGCAAGGGACTCCACATCGGTTAATGTCGTCACTTTCACCGTCTGAACACTGTTTCCAGAGCGTTGGCGGTAGTACGATGAAGAGATGCGGCGGTCGAAGAACGTGCTGTCGAGTGCTGCATGACCGGACTGCGGGTGTTGCTGCGCTGAAACGCGCAGCAACGCCCGCCAGACCCACATTTTCAGCCGGTCGAAGGACTTGTAGATCGTTGTGTAGTCCGGGAGCTCGTCCTGGTCAAGATCAAGAAGCTCACGGAGTTCAGCCATATATTCCAGCCGATTCGGCGTTTCACGGTAGCTGTACTCTTCTTCGACCCGGAAACAGTGCAAGACGACGTGGACCCAGCGGGCGAACCCGCCGCTGGCGGGCTCGCCCGCGTGCTTCCCTAACGCTTGTTTAGCTAGATGCCGACACTGTTCAACGAAGTCGAGGATGTCGATCTCCATGGACAGAGTCGATTTCCTCGGCTTCATCCTTCTACTCCGTGATATCAGTAGATTAGACTGCTATTCAACACAGCACTCAAAAGGACTTCTGCAGGCGAGATATTATTATCTGTCACTGCGTAGTTCTTCAGACAGTGTCTCTGAGTTACAATGTCTCCGAAACCAGACCGACGGAAGTGCTTTGCTGCTTGGGCAACGGTACACTCGGGGACTCAGAAGCCACAATCAAGGAGTGTGAAAACGGGAACCCAGCTACGGACAACCGATACACCCTCCACTGCCCGGATAGCTGACCCACATTCCAGCACGCCACTACCAGTATGTACGACACCATCCTGTTCCCGACCGACGGAAGCGACGCCGCAGAATCAGTTCTCGAATACGCACTACAGATCGCAGCCGAACACGAGGCGACGATTCACATCCTCAACGTCGCCGACACCGGCCGAGATAGTGTCACCACAATTCGTGGAGAGGTCATCGACGTTCTCGAAACAGAAGGGGAGCGCATCGTGGCGGAAGCCGCGCAATATGTGAAAGACAAGGGCGTTCCCGTCGTCTCCGAGGTCCTTCAGGGTGACCCGCACAAGACGATAGTCGACTACAGCAAACAGTCCGACATCGACTGCATCGTTATGCCGACACACGGGCAGCGTGGGATCCAGCGAATCCTCCTCGGAAGCGTCACCGAACGTGTCATCAACACGGCGGCGGTTCCCGTCGTTGCAGTGAACCCTGCCAGAGTTCGGGCACTCGTATATCCTCCGAACCACGTCCTCGTCCCAACAGACGGAAGCCGTGGCGCAGAACTCGCGTTGACACAGGGGATCGATATCGCGAGGGCGACGGGGGCAACACTCCATCTGCTTCACGTTGTCGAGACCGGCGGCCTCGGGCCCGATGCACGCTCCGTCCTGAAAGAGAGGGAGGTGACTGAGCGGGCGAATGAAATTATAACCGAGGCGACCGAGAAGGTCGAGAACGCGTCGCTTGACGCGGTCGCCAGTGTCATTGAACACGGCACCCCCTCGAAGGAGATCTGTGACTACATCGACGAGAATGAAATCGATCTCGCGATTATGGGGACACACGGACAGACTGATTTCAGCAGGTACGTCATGGGAGGTGTCAGCGCCAAAATCGTCCGGAAGTCCCCTGTCCCAGTGACGTGGGTTCGTGAGTCTAACTCTGAGCCGCAGGAGTAGTTCAGTTCGTGAACCGGTCAACTCATACCAGTACACAGACCGGATAAAACTCCGCGTGTGAGAGACCGCAGCAGTCCGTTCGATATGCGGGAGTGTTTAGTAACTATGGGGTTCATTTAAATCGGATCATGACCACAGACGACTCACAGCCGGGTGGGGGAACGAACAAGGTCGATACCGTAATTCAAAAATACGATCTTGTCGGGATGGGTGCAGAACTCGAAGCGCGGTGGGTTGGTGCTGACGGGGAGGAAGAGAGTACCCGAGATCTTGCTGATTATTTCAATCAGTCGGTGCTTGCGTCCGCCATCGAAGGAAGTGACGCGCCGACATTGAGTGGCGATATCCAACAGGTCTATCGATCACTTCGCGAAGATGACGCGGACGCCCCGCTCATACGCTCCCGGCTCGAACAGAACGGGGTCGATGTCGAATCTGTGATAGATGATTTTATTTCCCACCAGACGGTGTATCGCTATCTCAAGAACGACCGGGGCGCGGCCCGACCTGAGCAGACACCCGCAGAACGAAAAGAAAACGCCATTGAATCGATACAGCGCCTCCGGGGCCGAACAACCGCTGTAACGAGACAGACTATCGAGAGTCTCGAAAAGAACGACGCCATCTCGGTAGACGATTTCAACATCATCAACGAAGTTCAGGTGCTGTGTGAAGACTGCGGCCGTAGCTACGATATTGTAGCGTTTCTGGAGCAGGGTGGCTGCGACTGTCAACCCGAGTGAGGATATTGGTTCGCGTTATCACTGGGAAGCCAGAACCCCAGCCAGTGGTCCTGTAAACGGACAAATTCTCCACGCCGACCAGCGCTCAACTTAGTCTCGGGAACCGAGCGGTCTTACAGTCGACACCGCAAAACGCGTATTCCGAAACGTTGCCAGCACTATCTCTGGTAGTAACATTTCGATACCGGACGTTCTCGCCAATCGTTTCGCCGCAGTGGTCGCAGTGTCGCGTTTCAATCGAGCTAATTACGACTCTGATTGATTGGCGCTCAACGCTTTCGAGGGCTGCACTCCGCGTTTGGTCTGCGTGTGCAATGTCTGATGATTGTGGGCTACGGTACTCCTGCGTGTTTTGTGCGTTCATGATGTCGCTGAGTGTGTTTTTGTAGTTGGTGTCGCAACGCTTCGTGAAACGGGTCATCACGACCCGAGAACCGTCGGCTGGTATTTGTGAACCAGCCAGAACCGACGTTTTTCACCTGTGTGCTGGCGTTTGCCCGCACTGTGGTGGTCTACGTCGGTTTAAAATTTGAAAAATGTAAAAAACGTAAAACCGGATGTGAAGGAATCCGCACCGATCAAGTGCCGGGACAGTGGGCTTGCTTCCCAAGCCATAACGTCGACGCCCGGTTTCATGTATCTATCTTTAATGGATGTACACTTAGTTGTTTTGTGAGTGTTGTTCACATTCATCTTGCTTCGGGCTTGCAGGCGAAACCAGTTCAGTGGCGAGGCTGTAGATGCTAACCAAATGATTAAATATAGTAGATTCGTATGGGAAGGTATGAATCCGGGTACCCAGACGACAAAAATGCCCCGGCAAGCGAGGCAACTAGCGGCTGTAGCGCTCCGTTATACGTTTTTTACACTTTCACCCCGGTAACCTGCGTAGACCACCACAGTCCGGGCAGTAACCCAGCATAGGTGGAAAACGTCGGTAAAACGACCAGTACGGCTCCGGAGTAGTACGTAACAGTAGACGGAACAAGTGTGATTGCGGTCAACAGCGAATCATACGATGAATGGACAAACTGAGGCGGAGCAGTCACTGACAACTGCTCGTTGCGCTATGGAGGCCAGCAGCAATGCAGCCGCTGGCGAACTGAATATCCAAAACAAGTCAACCCGAGTCCTAGTCGATGGGTCACCGAATTACCGGTGTGATTACTGTGGACAGGTAATCAGCGAGCAAATGAAGTACAGTGGGGTTACGATACGCGATTCAGACGGAGAGATAGCAGAGCACTTCTTCTGTGGCGAGGAATGCATGACATCGCAGTACCCCAAAATCTAACACACCCGTTTAGATTTGAATTAGACCCGATCTTAGCTCTGCAACAATATAGAAGATAATCCAAGATTGTCGGATCACATTCGGCACTATAGAATATTCAAATGCCAGAAATTATCAGCAAACGACAGAGAGACTGAAAATTTTTAGTGTAAAAAACAGGTCGAGTGTATTCACAATCACACTGAGTCTAAACAAATACGCTATTACTGTGTTCTGGAATATTGGTCAATATATAAACAGTCATAGATTATTAATATTCAACGGTACAGAATAAGGGACGGGCTTATATGTTTCCATCAGCCATGTCATCGCATGACATGCTATAACGCAAGCAAAGGAATTCTGTACGAAAACCTCCCGACAGACGCACCGAAGCCTGAAGAAGAGGAAAACAAACTGAGTGTCGGGGACGGTAGCGCAACCCAAACAGTCGCAAACGACTGAATCCAGATTGTATCGGGCGCACTACGCTGGAACCTAGCTGTGGTCTATATAGCCCACAAAGCAACGTAGCGCCCGCTCAACGATTCTTCTGTTCCGGAGTTGCTGTCTCGGTTCAGTAAACAGTCTCAGATAGACTATGAGTGGGTAGAGATTCCCTAAGTCCGGTCGTAAATAGAGTGACTGAGGAGTCAATATGGACCAGTCAATTTTGTCTGTGTATTGCTTTCCCTCTCGCATTCTGTGCGGCCTCCATTATCGCCTCACTTAATGTTGGATGTGTGTGAACTGTTGAGCCGATGTCCTGAAGCTTTGCACCCATTTCGATCATGGCTGCGATTTCTGCAATCAGCTCGGAGGCCTCCGGACCGACGATCTGTGCACCGATCACACGTTCGGTTTCTTTTGCGGCGACAATTCGGACAAAGCCTTCTGTCCGGTTTGCTGTTAGTGCTCGTCCAGATGCTTGGAACTGAAACTCGCCAGTGAGAGGTGTGATACCCTCGTTTGCTGCTTCGTTCTCCGTCAGACCGACAGTTCCGATTTCCGGGTCGGTGAACACAGCTGCCGGGAGCGCCTGATAATCGACCGCAGCGGGCTCACCGGCGATTACTTCGGCTGCAACCTCCCCTTCTTTCGATCCCTTGTGCGCGAGCATCGGTTCACCCGCAACGTCACCGACCGCGAAAATATGCTCCTTGTTCGTCCGACATCTACTGTCCGTTGGGATGACCCCCTGAGCATTGGTTTCGACGCCGGCATCTTCGAGACTGAGCGTGTCAGTCACCGGGCGTCTACCGACGGCAACGAGTATTTTGTCAGCGGTGAGTTCGATATCGCTATCGTGCGCCGCATCCGCTGTGGGGACAGCAGTCAGGACAGCCTCACCGTCCGACTCTGCCCAGCTGTCCGCAGTGTACCCGAAATGGAAATCCACGCCGAGCCGCTCTGCTCGCTTCCTGACAATCGAGGCAACGTCTTCCTGATAGCTGGGAAGCGCCTGCTCTAGCATCTCAATTACCGAGACATCGCTCCCAAGCCGGCTATAGACCGTCGCTAGCTCCATGCCGATGTATCCGGCT
Source organism: Haloarcula sp. CBA1129 (assembly GCF_008729015.1). Classification (NCBI taxonomy): domain Archaea; kingdom Methanobacteriati; phylum Methanobacteriota; class Halobacteria; order Halobacteriales; family Haloarculaceae; genus Haloarcula; species Haloarcula sp. CBA1129. The sequence continues at coordinate 458,787 of NZ_RKSM01000003.1, read as the reverse complement.
CCAACGATCACGAGTTCGTCGGGTACCGTTTCAAAGTTCAGAGCGCCATCTGACGAGACAATGCGTTCGTCACCGAAGTCGAACTCCGGAATTTCAATCGGTCTGGACCCCGTTGCGATGATGCAGTTATCGAATTTCAGCGATTCAGAGCCCTGTCCCTCTCCCTGATGGACGATTCTGATCTTGTTTTCATCAGCAAATTCGGCAGTCCCTTGCATCAGATTCACGCCGGCTGCCGTACACAGTTGCTCGATACCGCTCGTTAATTGATCGACAATGCCGTCTTTCCAGCTAATCATCTCGTCGAGTGCGACTGTTGGGTCTGCGTAAATCCCCAGTTCCTCCGCCTGACCCGCTTCCGAGGCCAGTTCTGAACCGTTTATCAGCGCTTTGGAGGGAATACAGCCACGGTTGAGACAGGCGCCCCCGTACTCTCCCTTTTCAACGAGCGTGACATCGAGGTCAAGCTGTGCAGCGCGGATTGCGGCAACGTACCCACCGGGGCCCGCACCGATAACCAGTACATCAGTCGACGTAGTTACATCTCCGACAACCATTATTCTAGTAGTAGCAGGTTTGGATTTCGCAGGTACTTCTGTATGGAGTTCGTGAACCGTGCGGCGTCTGCGCCATCAAGCACTCGATGGTCGAACGACAGCGATAGTGTCATTATATGACGAGGTTCTATCGTCTCTTCACCAGCAGCTTCCACGACCCGTGGCTTCTTTTTGATCTCTCCCAGTGCCAGAATGGCGCTTTCCGGCTGATTGATGATCGGTGTCCCGTACTCCCCACCGATACCACCGATGTTCGAGATAGTGAATGTCCCGCCACGCATTTCCTCCGGCGAAAGACTCCGTTCTCTCGCCTTCTGCGTTTTTTCGTTGGTTTCGGATGCGACCTCCAGCAGCCCCTTCGTATCAACGTCCTCGACAACAGGAACCAACAGCCCAGCATCAGTTGCTGTTGCGACGCCGATATTGTAATACTGCTTTTCGACGATCTCTTCGTTTGCTTCGTCGAGGGAGGCGTTCACTTGTGGGTTCTCTTGCAGAGCCGCGGCACACGCCTTCATGACAAACGGCATATACGTCAGTCGTATATCGTGCTCCTCAGCCTCCTGTCTGAGCGCCGAACGAGCGTCGACCAGAGCAGTAACGTCGACCTCGTCCTGATGAGTGACGTGCGGAGCCGTGTATTTCGACGACGTCATTGCCGCTCCAATGGTCTGTCTGATGCCGGTGTACGGCTTCCGGGACTCCGGGCGCGCCGGATCGTCAGCTGCTGCTCTCTCAACTAGAGCCTCTTGTTCTGTGCGTTGGGCCTGCTGTTGTGCTTTTGCGTATTCTTGGACCGATTCGAGCGTGACAAAGGGTTCTCCGTCTTTTCGCTCATCTGTGGGAATAGTATCGAGATCAATCCCTTCCTCGGCCGCGATGTGTCTGGTTTTCGGAACGGCCACTGTCGTGTCTCGGTCGGCCGTTTCGCTCGTCTGAGTCGGACTGACAGACCCCTCCGTATCTGCCTGCTGTTTTCGTCGACTCGAAGCAGTTGTCTGCTGGCTTGAACGCTGTTGAGTCGCGGATTCCGTATTCGAGTATGCGCGGACATCTGCTTCCGTGATACGTCCCGAAGACGAGTCCGCAATGCTGGAAATATCGACGCCCAGCTCGCGTGCGAGACGCCGCACAGACGGTGCGGCGGCGATCTGGACGCTCTGTGTCACAGCCGGGTCTGACTGCTTGTCTTCGGCTGGCTGTGCTGTAGCTCCGTCGTCGGTTTGGTGGCCACTATCCGCAGTGGCGTCGTCTGTAGGCGTTGTTTCGGTACCTTCTAGGTCGTCTTCCCCCTCGACCCGGAAGACGATAATAACGTCACCGACTGGGACGATATCACCTTCTGTGGCACGAAGTTCGTCGACAACACCGTCTACAGGAGACGGGACGTCGACGACGGCTTTGTCCGTCTCGACTTCGGCTACTGGCTGATCTTCCGAAACTGAGTCGCCCGGTGCAACCCGCCAGCGCAGCAGTTCGCCCTCAGCAACACCTTCACCGACATCGGGTAGTTCGAATTCACGTACCATGTTAGAAGTCGACTGTTTCGCGGATGCCGTCCTGAATACGGACTGCCTGTGGCAGGTAGTAATCCTCCAGCGAATGGAGTGGCATGGGGGCATCGAAGCCAGCAATCCGTTTAATTGGCGCTTCCTGATGAACGAGCGCTTCCTCCTGAATCGTCGTTGCGATTTCCGCCCCTAATCCGCCAGTTTTCGGTGCTTCGTGTACAATCGCGGCTCTGCCAGTCTTTTTGAATGAGTCTGTAATCGTCTCGATATCAAGGGGAGACAGGGTTCGAAGGTCGATGACTTCTACATCGATGCCATGTGACTGGCTCAGATTCTCCGCAGCGATCAGGACCGGCCGAGTCATTGCTCCCCAAGTGTAGACTGAAATGTCACTGCCTTCGCGCCGGACAGCAGCCTCGCTCAGTGACACTTCATACGGTTTCGTCGGGACATCGTCACGGAAGGCGCGGTAGATTAACTTCGGCTCTAGGAAGATAACTGGATCCGGGTCATGGATAGACGCCGCTAGCAGTCCCTTGGCATCGTACGGCGTGCTCGGTGAGACTACTTTGAGTCCGGGCTCGTGCACGAAGAACGCTTCCTTTGACTCAGAGTGATGCTCTGGGGCCCGGATCCCACCGCCGTATGGTGCCCGTATCACCATCGGCACCGAATACTGCCCTTGGCTACGGCTGCGGAGCCGCGCAGCGTGACTGACGATCTGGTCGAAGGCAGGATACATGAAGCCCATGAACTGCATCTCAGGAACAGGCTTCATCCCGGTCTGAGCGAGCCCAATCGATGCACCGACGATTCCGGCTTCTGCCAGTGGAGTGTCGATGACACGGTCTTCGCCGAACTCTTCGTATAGCTGGTCGGTTGCTCTGAAAACACCGCCGTTCTTCCCGACGTCTTCGCCCAGAACGACGACGCTATCGTCCTGCGACATCTCTGTGTACAATCCGTCCTGTATCGCCTCCACGAGGGTGAGACTCTGTGCGTTTTGCCCCGACTGCGTACTGGCTGTCGAACTCATTCCAGCACCTCCGAGAAGGCACCGTCGTCATACTTCTCGCGCAGTCGGTTCAATTCGTCCCGCTGTTGTTCGAGTCGCGCTGGAACGTCTTCGTACACATACTCGACGATGTTATCTGGACTCGCTGCTGTCTGCTCTGCTGTTTCTATCGCCTCGCTAACTTCTTGTTCGACACTGTCTTGGATCTCACTCTCAAGGTCGGAATCGAGGATGCCCTCGTTGTACAGATACGTTTCAATGCGGTCCACAGGGTCGCGGTCTCGCCAGACCTCTTCTTCGGATTCGTCTCTGTAAACGGATGGGTCATCTGCAGTGGTGTGGGCACCGAAGCGATACTGGACAGACTCGATGAGCGTTGGGCGAAGCTCTCCGGGGCCGGGGTTCCGGGCTTTCTCCAGTGCCTCACTGGCGACTTTGTAGACCGCCAGCGGATCCAGCCCGTCAACGCGAACGCCGTCGAGACCATACGCCTGTGCCTTTTCGGCGATGGTTTCACTCGCGGTTTGTCGCTCTCGGGGGACTGAAATCGCCCATTGGTTGTTGTTGCAGACGAATACAGCAGGGACATCGAATACGCCTGCGAAATTTAGCCCCTCGTGGAAGTCACCTTCAGAGGTCGCCCCATCGCCGAGGTGACACATGACGGCCGTATCGGTCTTTCCCTGTAGCTTGTGTCCCCACGCCATTCCCATGGCCTGTGGAACCTGCGTTGCAATCGGAATGTACTCAGGCATTACATTGACATCTTCAGGGATCGCATATCCCTCCTGATGGCCCCTCAGTGGCTCGAACAGTGATGCCAACTCCATCCCGTGCGCGTATTTCGCCGCGTGCTCTCTGTAGGTCGGGAATAGCCAGTCTTGCTCGGCAAGTGCCAGACTCGTGGCGACCTGTGACCCCTCTTGCCCAGTCATTGGTGCGTACGTCGCGAGCCGCCCCTGCCGCTGGAAGCTAATAGCCCGCTGGTCGAAATGTCGAGCGAGCTTGATGGTCTCATACAGCTCAAGTAACTGCCTATCTGAAATGTCCGGGACAGACGCCTGTGGTAAGACGTTGCCTTCAGCATCCAGTATCTGGACCAGATCCGAGTCTTCTCTGACGGGCGCTGGTACGTCCTTGCTTCCTGCTTCGTTTTTCATGTTCATTGTTTTCGATGATGTTTTTTGTATTTGATACACGCTCCCTCAACAGACCCTGATAACCCGAACGGCCGCTGGTTACGGCTCTTCGAGCGTTTTCAAGGCTGGCGTTTTCCACCGGGCACAGGGGTCATCTGTGCGCTGGCAGTCTACGCCAGTTTAAATGTCGAAAATGTAAAAAATGTGGCTGTGGATGAGGGCAGTGCCCAATCCATTAACTGCCGGGACAGCTGACCTGCAGGGCAGGCAATAGGGTTCAAGCCCGGATGCATATGTGAAGACTAACATGGTAGATACTTATTATTTGCGCGACACTCGTTCACACGCCACAGTAGCGGTTCCGATGTGAGCGGAGACAGTTGCTGGTCCGAAGCCGTGTAGAGATTGTTGAAACTAAATTATAGTTGACCATAATATCTGTCTGTCATATTATATGATAGTATTAATACAGCCACTACTCACGCTATCTTATCGGCGGATCGATATTACGAGCCGCTGCTAAGACCGAGGTATAGTCAGATATGTGATTGTTTACTGGGTCCGTAGCGTTGAGATTTGTGCGGTGGCTATGGCCACGAGGAAGAATTCACCGGCCCTACAGTGTCTCACGCAGAGACGATGACCGTCGCAAGACATAGGCACCAAGCCAGTACAGGGCTACAAGAGCTACCCGCCGAGGAAGTCTTCGCGAACTTGTTGGTCGTTGAGCAGTGCCTCACCACTGTCCTCGTGTCGGTTCTGCCCTTGCACCAGTACGTATCCACGGTCACACCGTCGCAATGCCTCTTTGGCATTCTGTTCGACGAGGAGCACGGCAGTGCCGGCATCGTTAATCTCGTCAATGCGGTCAAACATCTCATCGACGAGATCCGGTGCGAGGCCTGCGCTGGGCTCGTCGAGCAGTAACAGGTCGGGGTCGAGCATGAGTGCACGCCCCATCGCGAGCATCTGCTGTTGCCCGCCTGAAAGTGTGCCCGCCTTCTGCTCTGACCGTGTTTCCAGTATCGGGAACCGGTCGTAAACCGCCTGTAACCGTTCTTCCGGGAATTGGTCCAGCGTGTATGCACCCATCTTGAGGTTCTCCGTGACCGTCAGCGGCTCAAACACGTTGTTGCTCTGGGGGACGAAGCTCAGCCCATACGAGATGATATCTTCCGGTTGTTCGCCGGCGATGTCCCTGTCGTTGAATATGATTTCACCTCCCATGTACGTCGTCAGTCCGAACACTGATTTCATTACAGTGGACTTGCCTGCACCGTTCGGGCCGACGATGGTGATATACTCGCTCTGTCCGACTTCCATGTCGACATCTGTGAGAATCTGTAGATCACCGTACCCGGCGTCCAGTTGTTGTACCGACAGCAGGCTCATATTTTCACCTCTTCGCCGAGATAGGCGTCAAGCACTTTCTCGTTATTTTTCACTGCGTCCGGTTGCCCCTCTGTGAGAACACTCCCCTGGTGCATAACGATGACCGTATCGCAGTTATTCATAATCACGTCCATGTCGTGTTCGACAAAGAGGAAGGTGTAGCCCTGCTCTTTGAGCGTATGCAACCGGTCAATGAGTTTCTCTTCGAGTGTTGGGTTGACTCCCGCAAGCGGTTCATCCAGCAGAACCATCTCGGGATCGGTCATAAGCACGCGTGCCATCTCTAAGAGCTTCCGTTGGCCGCCTGAGAGATTGCCGGCAGATTCGTGCGCGACGTGCTCGATCTCGAACAGTTCGAGCATCTCCCAGGCCCGTTCTCGGAGCTCTTTTTCTTGTTCGACGACCTGCGTTCTAGCTCGCGGGAGGACCGCCCGCCAGACTGCTTCGCCGGCTTGGTTCTGTGGTGCCAGCATCAGGTTTTCGAGCACGGTCATCTCTGATAGCTCTCGTGCAATCTGGAAGGTCCGGACGAGGCCCTGATTAGCAACCTGATCTGACCGATACCCCGTTATCTCCGTGTCGTTGAATTCGACTGCGCCCCCGTCTGGACGTTGCACACCAGTAATCAGGTCGAAGGTCGTCGACTTGCCGGCACCATTCGGACCAATCAGACCGGTAATTGACCCTTTTTCAACGTGGAAAGAGACATCAGCGACAGCGGTAATACCACCGAACGTCTTTCGTAGATTCTCCACTTTGAGTATCTGTTCTTGCTGTCCCGTCTGCGTCTGTTCGCTCCGTGCTGATTGTACGTTCTTACTCATTGTCGTCCTCGCGAGTCGCCTGTTGTGAGAGGTCAACGCTTGATGCGATTGCTTTTCGATGGCCAAGCAGCCCATCCGGGTGCCGTTGCATGAGATACACCAGAACGATACCTAACAGCATGAGCCGGAGCGCAGAGATACTCACGTCCTGCACGGAATACGCCAGCAGTGGTGTGACATCAAGGGTCCCTAGCTCGGCAAGGGCACCGACAAGCGTATCAGGAGCGTTACTGAGCTGGAGGTACTCTGCCACGACGCGACGGATGAACGAGGGCCCCTCGAAGAGTAGACTCGCGAACAAGGCACCGCCAACAATGCTCCCCGTTGGCGACCCAGTCCCGCCGATAAACAGCGCAATGAAAATGTAAAACGTCTGTATGGGCTTGAACATCCGTGGCGATGCATAGCCCCCAGAGAGACGCCAGAGGATGGCAATCAGGCCCATAAGCGCACAGCCAAGCGCGAACGTCTTTATCTTGAACAGGCGCGTATCTTTCCCCAGCGCCTGCGTGACCTGTTGGTCCTCTCGAATGCTCTTGAGTACCCGTCCGAAGGGTGACTTACCGAGGCGAACCATCAGCCAGTACAAGAGGCCAAGACAGAGACACAACGCAACCACGTACGTCCAGCCGATAACAACGGTCTGCTCGATGCCCAGTGGCTCCACGGCGCTGAATATCGCCACACCGAGGGCGTTGGGCTCGGCAGCTGCGGCGGCGGGGTTTATGTAAAAGAGAGCCCGGATCGGGTTCGATGGCAGCGACAGCCCCGTCGCACCACCAGTTCCGAATGCAACGCCGGCGATACGAGTGTTCGCGAACTCCGGTGCACGGAGCGTGAGGCGAACGATTTCGGAGAACGCAACGGTTACGATTGCGAGATAATCGGCACGAAGTCGGATCGCTGGCAACGCGGCGAGGCCGCCGATGATCCCCGTCACGAGTATCGCACACAGGATGGCAACGGGGAGTGGCAGCCCGAATCCGGGCGGACTGGCCGTGACCGGCGCTGTCAGTATTCCCATGGTGTAGACACCGATTGCCATGAATCCGGCCGCGCCAAGATTGAACAGGCCCGCGTACCCCCACTGGAGGTTTAGTGCGAGCGCTAGCATGGCATAAATCACTGAGAGGAACGCGACGCGACGGAGGGTGTTGACTGTACCGTTCAGTTGGAAGCCGAGGACGACACTGAAAAGCGCGTACAGGCCCCCAATCGCGAGAGCAAGGGCGATAAGCAGGCGCACGTCACTGTTGCCAAGCCAGCCCTCAGCCCGCGCCTGAATGGAACCCGTACTCATGCCGTCGTCCTCCCACTGAACAGACCTGACGGACGCACGAGCAGCATGACGATCATGATAAAGAATGCCGCAACCAGAAGGAAACTGGCTGGGATCCAGACGAGCGCAAGTCGGCTCGCGATGCCGAGAATGACCCCGCCGACCATTGCGCCGTAGATCGAGCCGACACCGCCGAGGATGACCGCTGCGAACACCAGTAACAGCAGGTCCCACCCCATTGTAACTGTGAGCGTCCCCTGCTGTAATGCGATAAGAAAGCCTGCACAGCCGGTAAGTCCGCCGCCGATAATCCACGTGAGCTTGACGACGCGTTCGGTTGGGATGCCCGTGACTTTTGCGAGGTCCTTGTTCGCGGCCATCGCACGCATGGCCGTGCCGATCTTGGTGTACTGAAGCAGAATGTGAGTGCCAAGCATCAGGAGGGCGGCAACGACGACCAGCGTAATCTGGTGCCCGCCGAACGTGACGCCCGCGATCGTAAATTGAGGGATATTGCCACCTGTCAGCCCACGACTGTCAGTCAGAAACGAATAGGTGAGGAAATTACGAAGGAACAGTGCGACGCCGACACTGGCAATCATCAGCGTCACACCATCGGCACTGCGCATCGGTTTGAACACGATTCGATCCAACAAAAGCGAAAGAGCGGCTGTGAGGGCTGCAGCGATAAGTAATCCAGCCAGAAGCGCCAGCGGGGTATTGATGACATTTATACCAAGCTCATTCGAACCGACTGCGATAGGGCCACCGATGAGGACGAGCGATTCGACAGAGAACTCCCCAAGCCCTGCAATCAGAAACGCCGTCGCCCATCCGGCGAACGCACCGCTCGTAATCAAGTCACCGTGGGCAAAGTTCGCGAAATTGAGGATACTGTATGTCATCGAGAGACCGACACCAGCCAGTCCGAGCGACATCCCAAGCACCAGTCCGTTCCAGAGATAGCTCACGAGGTCTGTGACGACGAGTGTGCCGGTGCCTAACTGTCGAAGGACGTCGAATACGAGAAAGACGCCGATAACTGCGAATATAACGAGTACTGGGCGGTTGTATACGAAATTCTGTCCACGGCTGTAGTAGTCTCGTGCCGCCATAATATGGTGCTCTATACCCAGTCTTAAAAATCTTGATGTAAAATCGTCATAGAATCCCATGAACCGAAGATATGCGCCAGATTCGTGATAACAATACACATGTTCATAGTTATCAAATATGGATGTTCAGCGACGGCCGGCGGACGGTGCAACCGCAAGCGTCAGTGACAGGCTTCAATACACAATCGCGGACGCATATGCCCCGGCTTCGGCAGTGAATTCCCGTGTGCGCATATGGGTTTGCGTCCTCAACAGGAATCGTGTGTCCGTTTTCGCGTGAGAGGCCCCAGAAGCTGCTGTAGTATCTGCGGCGAAAAATATGAAACCGGTCGTCGGAAGGCACGGCCAGTCGTGAGTCCCTGCTGTCGTTCTACAGAGAATTCGTGACCGTTCGCATCACTTCCAGCGCCTCTTTCAGTTCAGCTGTACTCGTAGCATACGAGATACGCGCCTGCCCCTCGCCGCTCGGCCCGAACGCTTCGCCGGGAACCACGATGACATCGTTTTCCAGCATCTTCTGGGTCCAACCTGCTGGGACATGCGGCATCGCATAGAACGCTCCCTTCGGGACTGGCGTGTCGAGGCCGATATCTTCCAGCCCATCGAGAAGGACGTCCCGGCGCTCCTCAAACGCCGAAACCATCTCTCTGACTGGTTCCTGCGGGCCAGTGAGAGCCGCTTCAGCAGCGTACTGTGCTGGCGCACTGGCACACGCCTGCACGTACTGGTGCACTCGGAGCATCCGTTCGATTCGCTCCGAACTGGCCGCTACCCACCCAAGCCGCCAGCCTGTCATTGAGTACGTTTTCGAGCACGCACTGGCCTGGATTACCCTATCAGAGTTCGCGAATTGCGCCGGTGAGTGGTGTTCCCCATCAAAAACGATTTTCTCGTAGACCTCATCGGAGAGGCAAATGACTTCGTGCTCATCCGCTATCCGTGCGAACTCCGCCATATCTCGCTCCGATTGTACTGCGCCGGTCGGGTTCGCAGGACTGTTAACGATAAACAGTGACGTGTTCTCCGTGATTGCATTCTCGACAGCAGCGGGATCAAGAGTCAGGTCATCTCTGAGTTCGACCCGCTTTGGTTCGCCACCAGCGAGTAGTACCAGTTGTTCATAGGCAAGAAATCCGGGGTCAGGACAGATCACTTCGTCACCCGGCTGGACGTGAGCTTCGATTGCGACGTGGATCGCCTCGCTCGCGCCGGCAGTGGCAATGATGTTTTCAGGCGGTATGTCCTGCCCGTTGTCGGTGGCGTAGCGTTCACTGATAGCTGCTCTGAGTTCTGGAATCCCCTTGTTGGATGTATATGAATCACCCATCCCATCCTGAATCGCACTCACCGCTGCCTCTCGAGCGTGTTCTGGGGTTGGGAAATCAGGCTGACCGAGGCCCAGATTTATTGCGTCTTCGCCTGCCGCCTCGAAGACTTCGCGGATGCCACTGATATCCATCTCTTCGACGCGTGCTGCGTACTGAGACATCAGTTCATGTTTATAACGGTATTTGGTTATAGTCTTTCGGTTGTGCGACAATGGCTGGTCCCCACTCATGAACCCAGTAGGATGGCCGGTCTCTGCCTGAGACTGTCAGCTGTACGTCTGTCAAGAACGATTCCATCCCGGGGTGGCAAATATCGTACAATAGGTACAGCCGACAGTATGAGTCACGGCTATGGCGCAGAGCCTTCTCGAACCGCGGTCTCTGAAGAGTAACGTAATCAGGAGTGGGAAAGCGCAGCAGTGTCTCCGTTACACTTCCACTTGCTCGATATTCTCTGTGCCGTTCTCTGTGTATCTGAAGTAGTTGTACACGGCGCTGGCCAGATCGCCATTGTCGTCGAACTCAACGGGGCCTGAGACGCCCTGATAATTGATTTCGTTTCCGTCGGCCGCCAGCGCAACGCCCTCGCCCAAGTTTTCAGGTCCGACTGCGTCACCACCAGAGTCTGTGACCGCCCGCATTTGATCTCGAATGGCAGTCCCGTTGTCTTCACCGGCTGCCGCGCGTGCCAGCATGAGGACCGCCGCAGCATCGAACGACTGCTGATTGAACGGCCCCGGTGCAGAGCCATACTCGTCTTCGTATGCAGATCTGAAGTACTCGATCCCCGGTCCGGCCGAGGATGGGTTGGTCCCGCGAACGTTTGTCATGTCGTGCCCCACATTCCCGGGCAAGTCATCAGCTCTGAGTCCGTCCGGGACCAGAATATCCATGTCCGCTCTGTCGAAGTTCTCGTAGAAGTTCCGGAAGATCTTGTTTCCGCTCTCAGGGTAGCCGATAATCACGAGCGTCTCCGGTCCACCGTCAAGGGCGTTCTGCAACTGTGACGTGTAGGAGGAGCGACCCGCCGAGTACGAGACCCGATTCAGAACCTCCCCACCATACTCCCCCTCAAACGTACTCGTGAAGCCGTCTGACAGCCCGTTCCCGTACGCATTGTTGAGAAAGAGGATAGCTGCGCTCTCTTTCTCAAGCCGTTCAGCCGCTATCTGGGCCAGCAGTGAGCCCTGCAACTTATCCGTCGGGGGTGTCCGGAATACGAAGTCATTGTCTTCAAGTGATGTGACATCAGGCGAGGTAGCCGATGGTGAGCACATCACCGTCTGATTCGGAATTGCGACGTTCTCCGCCACCTGCAGTGTCACTGATGATGCTAACCCCCCGCAGATCATCGGGTAGCCACCATTCACAAGTGCTTCTGCACCACTGACACCTCGGCTTGGCTTCGTCTCCGTATTCTCAAACTGTGTGTCGACTGAGAATCCGTTGTCCGCGTCTCGGACTTGCTTTACCGCTAACTCTGCTGCATCCCGAATTGCGGGGCCGACCTCGGATAAACCGCCCGTTACCCCCATTAGGATACCCATGCTGATGGTGTTCTCACTGCTACCACCACCACCATCTGCCGAACAGCCTGCAAGGCCGACAGCGCCTGCGGCACCAATGCTCTTCATGACAGTTCGCCGGCTGACTGTATCGTACATCGCAACACCGTCCATGACACCATCTTTCGTGATAAACGTTATTATGAACCGCAACGGTTCCACACAGCTACGAACGGGCCCTGAAAAGGTCCGAGTCGGATACAGTGAAACATATCGGTCGCTGTGGTTACGCTACTGTGTGTCATCTGGAGTGTCTGCATTTTCCATGCTGTCATGTGCGTGCCACGCCAGTGCTGATACTCGTTCGAACTATACGAACGGTGACGGTGACAGGGCGTTGTACATACCATACGTCTACTACAGCGCCGTCCCGACCCTCATCTGGACGGTTATCCGATACGCGAAGTCTGCTTCGAGCGTCCACTCGATCACCAGTAGTGGACGCTCTATACTGAACGCGTAGTATGCTGCTCGTGTCGGACTGCAGTCCCATATCCGGCGCTCCGTCATCACCCTCCGCTCGACCAAGAGACCGTGTAGACTGACCCTATATATAAATTAGCTGTAACGGCCCGGGGTTCGGGTTAGTAGAACAAACAGATAGCCACGCCCACTGTGATCCCCGTATGTAGTTCAATGAATGGATGCCAGTTGTCACTGAATCCCCGAAACCACCGCTGCCACGCAGCATCGAAGAGCGGATATTTTGGCTCCAGACAAAGACCATTCGTCGACGTATATGATGCGAAACGTGAAATAATATAAAACGGGTCTGCGAAGGAGCATCCTGTTACATCTATATGAGTGTAACAGTAGGGACTGATCGCGGAACGAGTCCTGTTACAGCAGTAAGGCTGTAATCCACCGCCGTTATGTCCAGCACTCGAAGATGCAGGTTTCCTACTCAACAGCTGAACTCACATCTACAGACGTCTTATCGACTATTAGTCCAAATTACTTCTTATATTTCTATAAATCAATATATTATGTACTGGAATTTATTTGTCCCAACTATTAGAACAGTTTTCGTGATTGGTAGCAAGGTATACGGGCAGTAGAGGGATTCTGTTCGGTAGAAACTGCTGCTATAGCTTAGTCGAATTACTTGAACACTGTTGCAGGACATCTGGGTTCTCAGACTCTCGAGTAGTCTGTCCGTTCAACCGTGACTGGTACAATGTTGCACCCCAAACTCTATATCTTGGGAGTTACCCACAGTGGGACGTAACGCGACAATCGATAATGACTCCCAACTTCACTACCCATGACTGAAACAGGAAAGCGCCTTGTCGAAGAACTGGACGAGCAAGGCGTCGAGTACGTCTTCGGATATCCCGGTGGTCGTGCCATCGAGATTCTTGATCACGTACCGGATGCTGACGTTGAGATGGTCCGACCACGCGATGAGCGCGAAGCCAGCGTCATGGCCGAGATGCACGGGCGACTCACCGGCAATCCCGGGGTCCTCGCGGGGCAGGGTCCTTGGATCGGGAGCCTCGGCGCAATCGGCCAGATGGAAGGCAAGCTCGCTTCCTCACCGATGGTCGTTATTACCGAGGCAAGCGAACGGGGCGATTACTCCACACTTGCGCCGTACCAGCAAGCTCGCGGTGATTACGGTGGGCTAGACCTTCCGTCAGCCCTCGATGCCTACACCAAAGAAAACTGGTTCCCTCGCTCACCAACGGAAACGGTTCGGAGCCTCCAGCTCGCGTTCAAACACGCGACTGCCGGCCGGCCCGGGCCGACTGCAATAATCCTCGACGGTGACGCCGTCACCGAGGAGGTGCCCGAAGATCCGATTCCACCGGTCTGGGACGGCCACGATCAGGTCCAGAACTGGGACTCGCGACCCACCCGCGACGATGTCGAGACAGCGATTACCGCACTAAACGACGCCGAGCGGCCGGTCATCATCTCCGGCAACGGCGTTCACGCCGCCGACGCGTACGACCAGCTTGAGACTGTTGCCGAGGCTACTGATGCTGTCGTCACTACCTCCTATCTCGGTAAGTCGACGTTCCCCGAAACCCACGAGCTGGCTGCGGGTGTCATCGGCTCCTTCGGTCATGAAGGTGCAAATCAGGTTGTCAGTGAGGCAGACGTGCTCCTCGTGGTTGGCTGTCGCATGAATCCGATGGACACGAACTGGCAGTCCCCGGAATTCATCCGCCCCGACGAACAGACTATCATCCACGCAGATATCGATACACGCAACGCTGGCTGGGTCTACCCCGCAGATGTTGCACTCATCGGAGATGCCGCACAGAGCCTCGACGATTTGGCGGCGAACCTCCCCGACAGCGCTGGAAACGACTGGGCGCGCGACCGTGCAGCCACAGCGCAGGAATCATTCTACGCCCCCAGATGCGATTCAGACGCGTCACCGATCAAGCCACAGCGGGCTGTCAAAGAGATCGAGGCTGTGGTTGATTCGGAGACGATTGTGACCGCCGATTCCGGGAACAACCGGTTCTGGTTGCTCAATTACCTTCAGGTACCGGACACTGAGACCTACTACGGCAGTGGTGGCGTCGGCGCGATGGGGTGGGCAACGCCGGCCGCGGTGTCCGCCGCCATCACGACGGAGAAAGATGTCATCGGCGTTGCCGGCGATGGTGGCTTCACGATGACAATGACCAGTGTGGAGACGGCCGTCGAGAACGGCGTCGCGCCCACGTTTGTCGTCCTCAACGACACTAGTCTGGGGATGGTCCGGCAGATGCAACACGAAGAAGGTGACATCGCTGGCGTCGAGTTCCACGACACTGACTTTGTGAAAGCAGCCGAAGCGTTCGGCGCTGAAGCGACGCGGGCAGTGACACCCGCTGAACTCGCGGATGCACTCGCTGACGGGACCAGCGCCGATGTTCCCTTCGTCATCGACGTTCGTATCGACCGTGACGAAGAGATGGTCGAGTCACTGCAATCATCGTTCTACAAAGAAGTCGGCGGGCTCCACGAATGAGGGCCCGAACGCGGTTTAGCAAAGAATATAAATCAACCACGGAACACACACTGATATAACAATGACAGATACGACGGTGCTCGTCACTGGCGGAACCGGCTTCCTCGGCTCGTATGTGGTCGAGGATCTCATCGAACACGGCCACGATGTCGTCGCCTATGACCTCTCGACGGACGACCACATCCTCTCGAAGTTGGGTGTCGCCGACGATGTGACCATCCGGCGCGGTGATGTCTCCGAGGCGACGGACGTGATTCGTGCGGTCAAAGAGACAGGGACGACACACATCGTCCACCTTGCGGCACTGCTGACGAACACAGCACGGGACAACCCGCGGGCTGGCCTCGATGTCAACGTCAAAGGGACGAACAACGTCTTCGAGGCCGCACGCACCCTTGACGACCAGATCGAGCGCGTCACATGGGCCTCCAGCGCTGCGGTGTACGCGCCGCCACACAACTACGATGCCGAGTACGTCGACGAGAGCGAACTCGTCTATCCGGATACACTCTACGGTGCGACCAAAGAGTACAACGAGCATCAGGCCCGCGTCTACCACGAGGACTACGACGTTGACCACGTTGGACTTCGTCCGACAGTCGCGTACGGCCCCTACCGGGAAACCGGTGGGTCGGCGTTCCTCGCAAATATCATCGAGAAACCGGCACTTGGCGAGTCGTTCAGCGTCGAGTACGGTGATCAGGTGATCGACTGGCAACACGCTCGGGATATCGCTCAGGCGTTCCGAAAAGCAACGTTCGTCGACGACGACGATCTCAGCCAGCGCATCTACAACGTCCGCGGCGTCCTCGCGACGATCCGTGAAGCCGCCAACGCTGTCCGAGAGATCGTTCCAGATGCCGACCTCGATGTATCCGACGAGGGCGAACTCCCGTGGACCCAGAACCTCGACATGACCGCCGCACAGCGGGACTTCGGCTACGAAGTCGAGTACGACCTCGACACCGGGTTCCGGTCCTACATCAACACGCTCCGGAAGGAGAACGGGCTCGAATCGCTCTAACACATCTGTCCCGCCGTCGACTGTGTAGCGTGTGTACGGTGGCTCACGTTTCTCGCTCATTGAATCGCCCTGAACCCAGTGTTTGATTAGGGACCTCGCTGTACGCATAGGTGATGTACGAGCGCGACTTCATGGAAGGAACGCGTGGCACCATGGCCGTCGACTGGGAAGAACGGATTAACGTCCAGCGGATGCGGCGCGAGCGCAAAGAACGAGCGCTCGACCGACTGCAGGACTCCGAACTGGGGTCGATGCTGCTGATCAACGACCCGAATGTTCGGTACGTCACCGGGCTGGCGATGACCGGTGGGAGCGGGGCAGACCACTATACACTCCTGACCGAAGACGGCGATGTCGTCCACTGGGACACCGCGGACCACGCATCGAACCAGCGGTTCAACTGTCCGTGGCTCGACGACATCCGCTATGCCTGCCCCGGACTCGGCAACGTTCCCCGGGCGTCAGGTAGCGCCTCCGCGCGTGACTGGCTCAAAGACAAGATGGCCGAGACAGTGTACACCGCCATGGAGGAGTACGGTGTCGACCGGGAGCCGATGGGCATCGACGTGGGGAACGGGACGCTCATCGAGAAGTTCGAGAACCGCGGCGTCGATGTCGACACCAGTGCGGCGACTGATATCATGCTCGACGCGCGAAAGACCAAGACGCGTGACGAGGTCGAGTGTCTGCGACAGGTCGCTGCCATCTGTGAGGCAGGCTTCCAGAAGATCACCGAGAGTGCAAAACCGGGCAAGCGCGAATCAGAAGTCTGGGGCGATGCGGTCGGCGAACTCTGGGGCCACGGCGCAATGGCCCAAGGTGGCTACGTTACCTCTGGCCCGAACACTTGGCCGAAACACCAAGCGAACACGACCGACCGAATGATTCGGCCGAACGACCTCGTCTACGCTGATTTCTACAACATCGGCTATCTCGGCTATCGCTCCTGTTACTACCGCACGTTCAGCATGGGCGAACCGACGCAGGCACAGAAAGACGCCTACGAAAAAGCGCGCGACGACCTCTATGACGTCCTCGAGCGAATCGAGCCGGGGGCCACGACCGACGAGATCTGCAAGGGCTTCCCCGACAGGGACGGCGAGCATATGGACTGGTACGACGCAGACGAGTTCTGGCAGATGACGACCAACCACTGGGCGCATGGGCTGGGACTGCAGCTCTATGAAACGCCGCTCATCTGGCGCGGGCTCTCGCCGGACCACCCGATCGAAATCGAGGAGGGCATGACGATGGCTGTCGAGACGATGCAACCCGCGGAGCGACAGGGTGTCCGCGTCGAGGAGATGGTCGTCGTCCGCGAGAACGGCGTCGAAATCCTCAGTGAGTGGCCCGTTTCGGAGATCACTCGGATCGACTACTGAGCTGACCGGCAAGCACCGCGGCCGGTCTCACGCACTGTTCGGTTGCCGGCGTGCCACTACCGTTAAGTCAGTCGCGCCGTAACGAAAATGTATGCAACTGGGAACAGGCCTGTTTACCTGTCAGCAGCGCCCGGACGACGACCGCGAAACCAGCGAGATTTACGACGAAATGCTCGAACTGGGTGAAGTGATCGACAACGCAGGGCTCGATAGCGCCTGGGTCTCAGAGCATCACTTCCTCGACGACGACTATCTGTCGGGCGTCACCCCGGCGCTTGGCGCGTTGGCTGCAGTCACCGAAAACATCGAAATCGGGTCCTGTATCGCACTCGCGCCGCTGTATGACTCAATCCGGCTCGCCGAGGATATCGCAACAGTCGACCAGCTCTCCGGTGGCCGAACAACGCTTGGGATGGCGATCGGTTCCAACGTCTCCGAGTTTGACGCCTTCGGGATTCCCGACGACGAACGGGCCGAACGGCTAGCCGACACGGTCGACACACTTCGAGGTGCTTGGTCTGACGGGCCACTTGACTACGACCCGGAGTTCCACGACATCTCACCGGATATCACTGTGACACCGAAGCCTGCACACGACGTTCCGCTCATGCTCGGCGGGGCGTCGCGACCTGCCGTCCGGCGGGCCGCCCGGACCGCTGACGCGTGGTGTGCCCCGTCGTCGCTGTCAGTCGATGGCGTCCGGAAGCGCGTCGAGGACATCCGAAACGTCCGTGAGGACGAGGACATCGAGGGCGACTTTCAGGTGTACGTCCTCCAGCACGGGTTCATCGGTGACTCCCGCGAGGACGCATGGGCGCAGATGCGTGACGGCTACCTCTACATCCAGCGCCGGTACGAGGAGATATTCTCCGGCGAGACGGTTGCGGAACTCGACGAGGAGCGCAAGCAGGAACTCAAAGAACAGGCGATCTTCGGGACACCCGAGCAAGTCACAGCTGAACTCGAAGCGTACCGCGAGGCGCTGGGCGACGACATTCACTTCATCTTCCGGACCTACCACCCCGGAGCTGGAACGCAGGAGATGGCCGAGTGCATCCGTCGACTGGGTGAAGAGGTGCAGCCGAAGGTCAGCTAAGGACTGCTCCGTCGTGTCGGTGACTGTCGAGACACCGGATATCGTCCGGCTTGGAGGGACTGAAACAGCACGACCACTGCTGACTCACTCAGCGTCAACCGTGTGTTTCGGAACCCTGTGAACACCAATACTTATTCCCCCTGCGGAAAAACCGAACGGATGAGTATGGACATCGAAGCATTCTTCGAGAACATGCCGTTTGCCGACCTGCTCGATATCGAGATAACCACCGTCGATAACGGGCACGCCGAAGGCCACATCGAAATGCGCGAGGACCTGTCGTGGAACGAGGAGCAGATAATGGCCCACGGCGGTGTGACGTTCACCCTCGCCGACACTGTTGGTGGGGCCGCTCTCGTATCCCTCGTCGAACAGCCGGTGCCGACCATCGATATGCGCATCGATTACCTCGAAGCCGGAACAGGGGACCTCAGGGCGGAAGCGGACGTGGTTCGCAACGGTGGTGACGTTGGCGTCGTCAGTGTCGAAGTGTACGCCGAAGACGGTGCACAGGTCGCGGATGCACGCGGCGTCTACAAGACCGGATAGCCCGATTGCAGCAACTGAACAGCTTCTGTACACTGCCACAGCCAGTTGAACCCAATGTCAGACTCACTCACAGCACTCGACGAGGTACGTTACGAACCGAGCGAGACGTTCGTTACCCAGAGCAACGTCTACGCGTTCATGCAAAAGCACGGCATCGAGACCTTCGAAGACCTCCACAGGCGGACGGTCACCGATATCGACGGTGAACCGGCATCCGGACTTGACTGGTTCTGGGATGAGGTCGTCGACTATCTCGATCTGGAATTTTACGAGGCGTACGAGCAAGTCCGCGATGACACAGACGGCCCGCAGTTCACGGACTGGTACGTCGGTGGGGAGCTCAACATCGCTCACAACGTCGTCGACCGTCATGCAGCCCCTGACTCGGAGACGCGAAATACGGTTGCGACAATCTGGGAAGGCGAGGACGGAGAGGTTCGTGAAGTCACCTATCACGAACTCCACCAACAGGCCAATCGCGTCGCCAATGCACTCAAAGAGCGTGGGATCGGAACCGGCGATACCGTCGGGCTGTATATGCCAATGGTCCCGGAAATCGTCCCATTGCTGTATGGCTGTTTCAAGGTCGGTGCGATTGCTGTCCCTATTTTCTCCGGTTTCGGGGTCGACGCGACAGCAACCCGCATCGAAGACGCCGAGTGTTCAGTCCTGTTCACCGGTGATGGCTTCTACCGGCGGGGAAGCGAAATCGACCTGAAGTCGGCCGCGGACGAGGCTATCGAAGTGGCCGGCCACGTCGAACATACCATCGTCTATAATCGGCTGGGTTCTACGGAGTCTGGGCTCTCATGGGACCCGACTCGTGACGAGTGGTGGGCGGATGCGGTCAGCTCCCAACCGGACGACTACGAGACGCAGTCACTCCCCGCTGACCACGAGTCGATGCTACTCTACTCCTCCGGGACAACGGGCAAACCGAAAGGCATCGTCCACACACACGCTGGCGGGCTCGTCCAACCGGCAAAGGAGATCTTCTTCTCGTTCGATCACAAGCCCGCAGACCGCTTCTTCTGGGTCTCGGACATCGGCTGGATGATGGGTCCGTGGACGCTGATCGGCAATCACGCCCACGGTGGGACCGTCTTCATGTACGAAGGAGCGCCCGACTATCCCGAACCGGACCGGTTCTGGGAGATGATCGACACCCACAATCTGTCGGTATTCGGGATTTCACCGACAGCGATTCGTGCGCTCCAGAAACACGGCGACGAGTGGCTGGATGGCCACGACCTTTCGACGTTGCGCCTGTTGGGTTCGACCGGTGAGCCGTGGGACCCGGACTCATGGAAGTGGTTTCTGGAGAACGTCGGCGACGGCACGACACCGATTATGAACATCTCCGGGGGCACAGAGATATTCGGCTGTTTCCTGCAACCGACGCCGCTCCATTCGCTGAAGCCGGGGACGCTCGGTGGGCCGGCACTCGGTATGGATATCGACGTCGTTGATGCACAGGGGACCTCCGTTGCCGACGACCACGAGAAGGGGTATCTGGTCTGCAAGTCGTCAGCGCCGTCGATGACAAAATCGCTGTGGAGCGGTGACGAGCGGTACCTCGAAGAGTACTGGTCGCGGTTCGGCGATATGTGGGACCACGGCGACTGGGCGCAAAAAGACGAGGACGGGTTCTGGTTCTTACACGGTCGTTCGGACGACGTGCTCAACGTCGCTGGCCGGAAAGTCGGCCCGGCCGAGGTCGAGAGTGCACTTATCGAACACAGTGCAGTAAACGCCGCTGTTGCGATCGGAGCGGACGACGAAACGAAGGGGACTGCGGTTGTCACATACGTCATCCTCAGCGAGGGCTACGAGGCGTCAGACGCCCTGCGCGAGACGCTGCGCACGCAGGTCGGGACAGCGCTCGGCAAGCCGTTCCGTCCACGCGAGGTCCGCTTCGTCGATGCGTTCCCGGAGACCCAGTCAGGGAAGATCGTGCGGCGAATCATCCAGAACGTCTACGAAGGCGCAGAACTTGGGGACCTCTCGAGTATCGAGAACCCCGACGCAATCGACGAAATCGACAATGCACGGTGAAGTAATCCACCGTGTGGTTGCGACTGGTTGCAGAGACAAGCAATAGCGAGGGCGAGACGACCTCGCTACGCTACTATTTTCACCACGGCGGGGGACAGGAGTGCAGCCGAAGTCTATGTAAAGCTGACACCGACATCGTGCATATCCTCGTTGTAGCGAGCGATATTGATGAGCAGTGGCGTCAGGCTCTCGACTTCCGCGGCGTTCGAAAGCGGGCCAGCAGGAATCGGGCGGACACCCTCAAGGTCAGCAGTGAGCGCCACGACTCGGTCGCTGATCGCCGGCTCGTCCGCGACTACCAGCGTATCCACGTCAAGCGTGGCCTCCAGATCCGCCAGCCGGTCCGCTGCGAGGTTGTGGAACGCGCCGGCCACTGGAACCGATTCAGGGGCCCGCTCAGCGACAAACTCAGTAACACTCCCCGTCGACGGCGGTCGGTAGTGGAGTCCATCCTCGTCACCTTTCATCCCGACAGCAGGGCTAATGAGCAGTTGGTCCGAGAGCACGTCATCCTCAGTCAGTGCTTCGACTGTATCGCCAACGTGGTGTGGTGGAATGGCCAGAATAACCACGTCTGCACCCGCCGCGGCGCTACTGTTGTCTGCCCCGTTAATTCCAGTCTCGACACCGTGCTCGGACAACTGCTCTTCGTACGCTCTCGCTCGCTCACTGGCTTTCGCAGCGTCCCGCGAGCCGACCGTAATCGTATGGTCCGTGTCGGAGGCAAACCGCATCGCGAGTCCTTCGCCGATATCACCAGTACCGCCCAGTATGGCTAACTCCATGGACTCGCATACCACCCCTTGAAACAAGAAGCTTTGTCCTGTTACACTACTCGCTGGCTACCGTACGCTGATGCCGGCAAGTGCGAACCGGGTACGTCGATAGTACAAATACCGGCCAGTGTCAAACGCGGATCGTTATTCGGTCCAGACAGTCTTTTTGTTGACAAACTCTTTCATTCCCATCTCTGAGAGCTCACGACCGTAGCCGGCGTCTTTGATGCCGCCGAACGGGACCCGTGGATCTGATTTGGTCATCTCGTTGATGTAGACACAGCCCGCGGAGATATCTCGTGCCAGACGCTGGCCGCGGTCCCGGTCCGCAGTCCAGAGACTCGCACCCAGACCAAATCGGGTGTCGTTCGCGACTGCAATTGCTTCCTCAGCATCGGCGACCTCGTAGACGGTCGCCACTGGTCCAAACGTCTCTTCGGTGTCAGCAGGGCATCCCGAAGGAACATCAGTCAGTACTGTCGGGGGATAGAAGGCACCAGCCCGGTCAAGCGGCTCACCACCAGTCAGCAACGTTGCACCGTCAGCAACACTAGCCTGTACCTGCTCGTGGAGTTCGGCCATCAGGTCCGGGTCCGCCTGTGGACCGACATCGGTTTCTTCTGACAGAGGGTCACCGAGAGTGAGGTCTTCAAAGGCAGCGACGAGTCGGTCAACGTATTCCTCGTAGACAGCCGTGTGAACAATAAAGCGCTTGGCAGCGATACACGATTGTCCACCGTTTAGCGTCCGTGCTTGCACCCCCGTCTCAAGGGCAGCATCGAGGTCTGCGTCATCGAGGACGATAAACGGATCAGACCCACCGAGTTCCAGCACAGTCTTTTTCAGATGCTTACCGGCTGTTTCGGCGACAGCACGACCGGCAGGGCCGCTTCCGGTAAGGGTCGCCGCGCGGACACGGTCGTCTGCGAGAATGCCGTCGACGGTACTGGAGTCAACTAACAGCGTTTGAAACGCGCCTTCAGGATAGCCGGCCTTGGTAAACACTTCTTCGAGCGCGAGCGCACAGCCAGGAACGTTTGAGGCGTGTTTGAGGAGGCCAACGTTGCCGGCAGTGAGATAGGGGGCAGCAAAGCGAATGACTTGCCAGAACGGATAGTTCCAAGGCATCACCGCAAGCACTGGCCCGAGCGGGTCATGGACTGTCTTTACTTCTGTCCCCGGTGGACTGGGATGGTGTTCCTCGGAGAGGTACGTGTGTGCGTATTCGGCGTAGTGGTCGCATGCCCATGCACACTTTTCGATTTCAGCGATAGCTTGTGTGATCGGTTTGCCCATCTCCCGGGTCATCAGCTCAGCGTACCGCTGTTTGTTCTCCCGGAGGACCTCACTGGCGTTGATAAGCAATTGCTCGCGCTCACGCAACGAGACATCCCGCCACTCCTCAAAGGTCGATGCAGCGCGGTCCAACTTTCGTTCGACCGCCGCATCGCCATCAGGCTCGTACCGGTCCAGCCGCTCGCCCGTAGCCGGGTTGACTGCTTCCATATCGGTTCAGATGTCGGCGGCAGACATATATTAATCTTTACTGACCTACATTTGTTGACAGGACTTACCGTTAGCTTTTATGTTCATAGATCAGAAACGTGCTGATGATGTACAAGCACGTAGCCCTGCTAGTCAGACAGGACGGTATGTCTCACGAGGAGTTCGTCGATTACTGGCAGACCAACCACACGCCAATCGCGACGGATATCGAAGGCGTCGTTCGCTACCAGCAAGTCCTTCCAACAGAGCCAGCACACGCCGAATTCGACGGACTGGCGGAACTATACTTCGAGACGCTTGACGACCTGCACGAGGCGCTTGGCAGTCCCGGCTCCCGAGACTATGACCCAACCAAAGAGATCGCCGCAAAGGCCCGCGAGGACGTGAACAACTTCCTCGCTGTCGAGGAGCGGCCGCGTATCATCGGCGAAGAGATCGTCCAGAAAGACGAGGTTGGCGGCGACACTGACGGCCTCTACAAGCACTCGGCGTTTCTCGTCCGACAGGACGACATGACACACGAGGAGTTCGTCGACTACTGGCAGACGAATCACACTCCAATCGCCCGTGAGATCGAGGGCGTCGTCAAGTACAATACGGTCATCCCCACAGACCCCGAGAACGCCGAGTTCGACGGTGTCGCCGAACTCTACTTTGACGACCTCGAAAAGCTATACGACGCGCTCGGTAGCGAAGGATCGCGAGATTATGCTCCTGACAAAGGAAAAGCGAAGGCGGCTCGCGAGGATGTAAATAATTTCTTGGCTATCGACGAACGGCCGCGATTTATCGGTCAGGAGCAACTCATCAAGGATGAGGGGTAGTATGCCTGACTACGAGGAGCAGATCCAGCAGGCGTTCCCGGAACTCGACTACATCTCATCGGAAAGCCTCCGAGAAAGAGTCATCGAGGCATGGGCACTCGCCCTCGAACGCGGTGGCTGGCGCGACATCACTGATATTCCGTACGCTTGGAATATCCACGAAGTGAGTAACGTCAGGCACGTCCGCGGTGTCACCAGAATCGCGCGGGAAGCCGCTATCGAACAGCAGGAGTTCCATGGTGCAGACCCTGATATCGATGTCATCGTGGCGGCGACGTTACTGCACGACGTCGGAAAGTGTTATGAGTACGTTGACTTTGTCGAGGACGAGAAGCTAATCGATCCGGACCCCAGATACGCAACTGAAGAGGTCCCACACTCTCTGTCAGGCTATGCGCTTGCTCACGAGGTCGGTTGTCCGCTGGCTGTTCAGCGGGCGATTCCGCACTTCATCGGCGAAATCCCGACACGAACACTCGAAGCCGAACTCGTCAAAAGTGCGAACTCCGCGTCTTCGAACGCGATTACGCAGTCAACGATGGGTATCACGCTTCAAGAGTGGGTCGATGAGTACTCCCAGACGTAACCAGTGGCGGGAGCGATAGCGGTCTCTGCCGAGGACTTGGCCGGCGGAGTTAGTAGTTCGTAGCTACCGGTCGCAACTGCGTGATCCAAGCTCTCGTGACAGTTGAGAGCGTCGAGTTCGACGCTAAGCGAAGCCACTACCCACCGGATATCCGCACTCACACTTTGAGATGGTAGTGCGACACGGCACAGTGTGTCAGCTGCCTGTAGAGCCAGAAATTGAGCACACAGTGTCAGCCCTCGAAAGCGTTTTCGAGGAGCGACGAGGCGATAGCCGTGCCTTCAGCAACGATACTATCGACCCTATCGAGCGTACTCTGAGTCAGCAGCATCTAAGTTACGTGTCCGGGAACGATTTTGAGATGTTCGATTTAGTTCTACGTTCTCGCCGAGTAGTAACATCTAAACAGATCAAGATAAGCCACAAGTGTCAGTATATCGTGATTCAGACACCCATAAGATATCCAAATTTGTCTCCCCCAATACAAAGTACAACTTAAACGATTATTGATGTCTGAATCTGGGAGAGATACTACCAGTTAGGTCAAATACAAGGATATAATCCGTTGGCCGCTACTTAGTCGCTGAATTCAATGTACGATTTGATAGTATCCGGTGATTCCTCGAATGCATCCGCAAACTCAGCTACCGAGCACTGGGTCGTCATGATTGATGCAAGGAACCAGTCCGGATATTCTGCAAGTGTATTACAAGCGCGTTTGTAATGCCGGACATTCGAATTCACGCTTCCGAGCAGCGCTTTGTTCTGGAGTACCAACTGCCTGTGGAGAGCCCCGCCATTGACAGTAAAGTCCCAGTCCTCCGGGATTCCGAGGAGGACACCGACCCCGTTTGCACCGAGTGCTTCGACCGTTGAAAACGCGTGTTTTGCGTGCCCCGTCGCCTCGAACACCAGATCCATCGGCTCGTGAACTGTTGGAATCTCATCCACAGCCGTCTGGTGAGAATTGATGTATGTGGCCCCCAGTTCCTCGATAATATCGATGGTCGGGTCTGGCCTTTCACGACGGCCGAGGCAGTACGTTCGTTCACACCGGTCTGTAAGCATCGCTAATGCGAGCAGTCCTAACGGTCCGTTTCCAAGAACGAGCCCGGCAGAATCCTGCCACTCGAAGGTCGACCTCGAACGTTGGGCCAACTCGAGTGCCTTTTCTGCATTACTGATCGGTTCCACGAGAAATCCGACATCCGCCAGCGATTCCGGGATTGAAACGAGAAACGATGCGGGAGTCGTGAAGTACTCGGCCATATAGCCGTGCGCCCCCGAAATCCCCCGTTCGAGATATTCCCCGGGCGGTGCCATATCTGGCTCGCTGTTCTCGAAGAACCGACTCGCTGTGTTTGCTGGCCGCCGGACCGTTGGGACAACGATTTCGCCTTCGGTCAGCGCTGTCCCGTTTGAGGACTCGACGACACCAACGGCCTCGTGCCCCAGTATCTGGTAATCGCTGCCAGCCGGAAACTCACCGTGTGACCCCGATAGCACCTCAAAGTCCGTTCCATCGATACCAACCCGGAGGGTCTTCACGAGCACTTCTCCCTCATCCGGTTCCGGACGCTCGATATCAATGCGCTCTGGACGAGTCTCCCCCTGCTTGACGGCGATTGCATCCATTGTGATAGGTATCCCGTGAGTGAAATCCACCACCCATCAACATTTGAATGTTTCGACCACTAAACAAAGCTACCGCTCGATTTAGTTTCGCATTATGAAACGTTGTTGGGATGCTGGAACCATGATGAACGATAGTCGGCGATAAAAATACGCGGATAAAAGTATGACCGGTACAGTCCCGCTATATTACGATCTGTAGATCTGTGTAAAGTCTAGGCCCAGTTCCGGAACATGGATAATAAGTGTACAGATGTTATCTCCTATCTCAAGCGTCCCGATATAGTTTCTCTAAAAGAAATACTCTATCTCGGATGAATATTTTTGTTGAGACCTGTCTCGGACCTTATTGACACGATCGCAGGTCAGAGACGGCCACAGTTGAACGATAGTTGCTGAGCACTGCTAAATCAAGACGGTCCTGATAGCGCATCCGTGAACAGGAGTGACTCCCGATCAGACCTGCTCGGCATTGAGTTGCCTGACGGCGCTCAGTATCATCCCGGGGACATCCTCTTGTAACCGCTTCCCACTCAGCCGCTCAGCGTGCCCCGCCACGTACACGGCTGCGGTTGTTGACTGGTCCTGAATCGGAACCGCGACGCAATTTACGTCTGCATACTGCTCACGGCGCTCAAACGCGATACCCCGGTCCCGGATATTATCGAGTTCAGCAGTGAGCGTCTGGCGGTCCGTAATCGTGTTTTCGGTCATTGCAGGCAGACCAGTGTGGTCTAGAATAGCTGCAACCTCCGCCGCGTCGGCCGCTGCGAGGATTGCCTTTCCCGGAGCGCTGCAATGAAAACAGGGGGAGTTTACGTGCCTCGGAGAGTCCTCAGCAGCGGTATGATAGACGTCGGCGATCTGCTTTTCGCACTTGATTACCAGTCCGGCTGACTCGCCGGTCGTCGCTGATATCTGGTCGA
This sequence comes from Haloarcula sp. CBA1129, assembly GCF_008729015.1. Lineage (NCBI taxonomy): Archaea > Methanobacteriati > Methanobacteriota > Halobacteria > Halobacteriales > Haloarculaceae > Haloarcula > Haloarcula sp. CBA1129. The sequence continues at coordinate 431,738 of NZ_RKSM01000003.1, read as the reverse complement.
TCTGGGGCTTTGTATCGTGATAGATGGGTGTCTGAGATTTAACGTGTTCGCCGATATCGGCAAACTGTACCGTAAGCTGATAGTCACCAGTGCTCTTTGTAACGTAGCCTGCCTGTAACAGCGTATTCAGGTGTTTGTATGTCGTGCTCCGTGTGTAACCGAGCCGCGAAGCCACTTCTGAGACACCAAGCGCCCCATCGGCATCTCTGAGCACATCAACGATCGCAAACGTCTTCATCGGTGCCGAAAGTGTTGCCGTCTCGGTATCGTCGGGCATACGATAATTAATCCCGTCCATCGCTTAAGTTTTTACTATTGTGAAACGATCGCTACCAGTCGGCGACGCTGCCGTCCTCGTGCCGCCATATCGGGTTATGCCAGTCGAGGTCGGCTTCTGATTTCTCCCGAACCACGTCTAGCGCGACGTCGATACCCAGTCCCGGGCCGTCCAGCGTCTTCAGATAGCCATCGTCGAACGCGAACGGATTCGAATCCAGCAGGTCGTGTGCGGGACTCGTCGTCTGAGAGTGCACATCGAACCCCTGATCCTGTACTAACAGATTCGGGACGACCGTATCGACCTGAATCGATGCAGCCAGTGCAATTGGTCCCAATGGGCAGTTCGGTGCGATAGCGACATCGTGTGATTCCGCCATGTTTGCTAGTTTGACCATCTCTGAAATACCGCCTGCGTGAGAGACGTCAGGCTGAATCACATCAATTGCCCCCGTTTTGAGGAGGTCTTTGTAATCCCATCTCGAGTACAGCCGCTCACCTGCTGCGATGGGTGCGTGTGTCTGAGAAGCGATGTTTGGAAGGTGTTCGATGTTCTCGGGAAGCACTGGCTCCTCAATGAACATCGGCTCGACGGCTTCGAGGCGGTTAATAAGCGTCTTCGCCATCGATTTTGACACTCGCCCTCTGAAATCGATCCCGAGGTCCACTCGGTCATCCACCGCTGTTCGAACGTGCTGAATTCGTTCTGTGATCTCGTCGAGCGACGCTCTCGTTTCGATGAATCGCGTCTGATTCGTCGCATCCATCTTGAGCGCGGTGTAGCCAGCCTCAGCTAACCGCGTCGCTTCTGCAGCGACATCCTCTGGCCGGTCACCACCGATCCACTTGTACACTCTCACTTTGTCTCGGCTTTTGCCACCCAGCAGTTCGTACACAGGTGCATCGAAGTGTTTCCCCTTGATATCCCAGAGAGCCTGATTGATACCAGCAATGGCAGACATCAGGATCGGTCCGCCGCGATAGAATCCGCCCCGGTACAGCGCTTGCCAGTGGTCCTCAATTCTAAACGGATCTTTGCCGATGAGGTACTGGTCAAGCATCTCCTCGACCGCCGCTCGAACTGTTTTAGCTCTGCCCTCGATAACGGGCTCACCCCAGCCCAGAAGTCCGGTGTTGGTTTCTAGTTTCAAGAAAACCCAGCGGGGAGGAATTTCGAACAGTTCGTATCCAGTGATTTGCATGATACTCTATCGTATCCGGAGTGTGATTAATCTTCATGATATAATTGGCATAATCTAGCTACTGCAGCGATTAAATACCGGTTGTGAACACCTGTATCATGACTTCCGACGCCGCTTTCCGATGTCTACAGGGTTCAAGCACTCCCGAGAGTGGAAAGAACGAGCCAAGTCGGTAGATGCGGTTCAAACGGTACTCATTACCAGCTGCTATGTGGTAGTCGCTGGGCTCGCCGGTGAACCCGTTATCTCAGTGCGCTCCACTCGACGTGTTTCGAGAGTTCTGGTGGATCATCTGGGTCGTACCCCTTCTTCATGGCCGTCTGATACGTGAGCGATTGCAGGATCTTTAACGGAACTATCGGGTGTTCTGGTGCTTGGGTTGGAAGTTCGATTGAGATATCCCCGCCATAGTCGTTCGTTGGCCGCCGCAGGACAATTGTGGTAACTCCGGCGTCGTGTAGCTTCGATACTACCTCGCTGGTCAGAGATGACTTCGGTTCTTGGGTAGCGACGATGAGTGCCGGCTCACCGGCAGCGTTTGCGATTGGACCGTGGCTGATTTCGGGCGTCGGGAGTGCTGTCGTATGCAACAGTGCTCCCTCGCCGAACTTCGTCGCAGCCTCGCCTGCAAGTCCATATTCGATTCCCTGTCCGAGAGTGTAGAGTGTTTTCGCCTCCGCGAGGACAGCAACGGCTGGCTGGAAATCTCGGTTGATTACGTTCCGGCACGTGCGTTGCAACTCACTCGGTGCGCGCTCGCTATATTTGCTTCCGAGCAACGAGAACGTCAGCATCAACGCGGCGTCGACTGTTTTGGTTGCAAGGACGGCCTTCTCAGTTCCCGCCGGTGTGACAAGGACCTCATCCGCTACTGACCCTAGCGTCGAATCGTCGCTGTTTGTAATACCGAGAACAGCCGCACCCCTATCTTTTGCCTGTCGAGCCGCTGAAACGGTTTCAGATGTCTCTCCGGACTGAGAGTAGGCGACGACAACCGTTCGGTCAGTAATCGGGGGACCGGCAAACAGGTATTCTGACGCGGCGTACGCTGTTGCATCGACGCCACTCTGGAAAGACGCATACTGAGCGATCACAGCGGTCCAGTATGAGGAACCACAGCCGATGAAGTGAACCCGGTCCGCTTGCGCAATACGCTTGCGTGGCTCAGAAAGGTCATGCGTGTGCATCTCGAAATTATTCAGTCGGTCGATACCGGAACGGATCTCGTTGTAGACTGCGTGTGTTGTCATATTTCGATTGGGGCCGCACTGCGATCAGTTGTTTCAACGGCAACGCTAGCAGAGGCACTCTCGTCAGCCGGTAACTGTCTGACCGTATTCTCTCTGCAATCACGTAGACTGCTGATTGAGCGCAGTTTCATATAAAACCATGCGATAGGTTTTGTATGCTTCGTGGACAGTGCAACCGGGAACATCATCCTAAACAATTATCTATATATACTACTTGCGTCGTTGGTGATAGCATATGTCAGACAGTAGTTTGCGGAGTGGCAAGCGACGTCGCTTCATCAAAAGCGCCGGAGCGGCAACGGTTGCTCTGCTCGCGGGCTGTCGAGGCAGTGAAAGTACAGAGAGTACCCCCGGAGACGGCGGAGGTGGCGACGCCGGTGTGAGTACCGGGGAGCAATCGAACAATATAACCACCCTCACAGTCCGCCACTTCGTCAATGACCACATTGAGACGTTCTACAAGAAACACAATCCCATACTAAAGAAAGAACACGGAATCAACGTGGATTTCGAGACGATGGGCTGGGGCGTCGCTCGCAAGAAGCAAAACAACAGTATCTCCACCAGAACCGGCCCGGATGTCGAGGAGATCGCATCGACGTGGATGCCACAACAGGTCAATTCCGACGGCTGGATGGACCTCGAAGAGGCAGGCGTCTCACTGCCGACAGACAATATCTACGATTCACCGCTTCAGATAGGCAAGTTCGACGGTGTTCGAGCTGGATTCCCTTGGTTCTGGGGACCCCGTGGGCACATCTATTATAAATCGCTGTTCGAGGAAGCTGGTATCGACGGTCCCCCATCGACGTGGGATGAACTCGCGAATGATGCGACGAAGTACAATAAACGGGCCGAAAAGTGGGAACAGGAGGGCTACAACACGAGATACCTGTTTGGTATTCCCGGTGCGAACAACTGGGCCGTTGTCCAGTACTATATGATGCTCATCTGGCAAAACGGCGGCAGCGTGATTGACGGGTCCAAGCCGACATTTGACAGTGATGCGGCGGTGGAGGCGCTGAATTTCTACAAGGATCTGTCCACAACGCACAAGGCGTCCCCACAGGCGTCAGTCGAGTGGAACGGTGTTGCACGGAACAACGCGTTTAGCAGCAAGCGGATCGCCTCTACGTGGCAGGGGCTCAGGGTTGCCAACGATATCGACGCCGAGCTCGGCGTCGGTAGGCCACCTGCTGGTCCCCGGGGAGAGTCCTCGACCTTCTTCGGAGTGAACCTCATGGGGATCCATCCTTGGACGAAAAAGAAGAGCGAAGCCGCGACGTTCATCGAGTATCTGATGCAGCCAGAAGTCAACGCGGAACTCGCGAAAGGGTCTGGCTTCTTGCCGACCATCAAGAGTAGCTTCGAGCAAGAAGCCTTCCAAGGAGAGCTGTATCAGTCTTTCAGTGAAGACGTGCTGAACAATACAAACGCCAAGACAGCGCCGCAAGTCGTGGGATGGGGTGATGTCTCCGGAGCGATCAAAGGGGCTGTCACGAAGGTACTCACGAAGGCAGCAACAGACTCTTGGTCCGAAGGCGATACCCAGAAAGCACTCCAACAGGCGGCGATGCAGGCAGAGAACGCCCTCCAGAGCTGAGCCCCGAAGACGGACCCTTCCAGTGTGCCTCCGTCCATCTAGTCAGTTATCTATCTATTCTGTACCGACACAGAGGTACTCCGCTGTCGTGCAGAACGGTTAAATACATAGCATAATAATCGATTGTGTATGCTCCTGTCCGCGTACCAGCGAGTCAGACGTCGGCTCCCAGCAGTTCATATCCCGTACGTTAGCTCGTTACCTGCAAGCCAACGGTTTGGACTCAAACTCATTGCTCCGGCCCTCGCAATGATGCTACTCGTCCACGGGATTCCAGTCATTCTGGGGTTCGTTATGAGTTTCTATGAATTCCCATCGCTGAGATATACCGACTGGTTCCGCCCTGAGACGTTTGTCGGACTTGACCACTTCATGAAGGTCTTCCAGAAAGACACGATCTATGGCGCACAGTTCTGGAACTCGCTCAAGGTCACAGTTCTGTATACGGTTGGTTCGGTGATAGGGACGTACGTTCTCGGGCTCGTCACCGCGCTCACCCTCGATAAGCAATTCCGAGGCAAGCTTGTAGCGAGGACCGTAATTCTGATTCCGTATGTGACACCGGTTGTCGTCACGCTTCTTACTTGGCGGATGATGTTCCGGAGCGATACCGGAGTCATCAACGCGTTACTCCGGCAGGCCGGACTCATTGAGGGGTCCCTGTTCTGGCTTCTGGGCCCAAACTCGCTGTATGCGATAATCATCGCGAACGTCTGGCGAAACTTCCCGTATGCGGCAATCATGTTGTACGCTGGACTACAGTCGATTCCCGAACAGTTGTATGAGGCTGCTGAGATAGATGGGGCCGGCCGATGGGGGAAACTGCGGTATGTCACGCTGCCACAGTTGAAGCCCGTCTCTGCCGTCATTCTCCTACTGTTGATCCTCTGGACCTTCATTAACTTCCCCGTTCCGTATATTCTGTTGGGTGGGTCACCGAGTGAATCAGGGAACGTGCTGATGTTACTCATTTACTCCTTTGGCTTCAAACAGAGTGCGTACGGGATCGGGTCCGCACTCAGCGCGATGCTGTTCCTGTTCTCGATGACCATCGCATACGTCTATTACAAGCGCGTCGTGGCGTCAAGCTACGACGGAGGTACTATCTGAGATGCTTAGTTCGCTCATGGCTGCTGTTGGGTCAGAAAAGACGATAGTGCCCGACGAAATGCGGCTAACTGCGGATGGCAAAGAGCTCGTTTACCAACTGCTCTGGCGCTCCGTGCTCATCCTGATTCTCATCTTCGCGATATTCCCCGTCTGGATGATGTTCACGACATCGTTCAAAACTCGCGACGAAGTGCTGCAGCTCGGGCTTGATATAATCCCGACAGACCCCTATGTCCAGAACTACTTCCTGATGTTCCAGCGATTCCCGCTTGTCGACTACTACGTTAACAGCTTGGTCATTTCGAGTGTGACAACAGTCCTCTCGCTGTTTATCGGTGGACTGGCTGCCTACTCGTTGTCGCGATATGAGTTCCCCGGCAAGGAGAAGTTCGAGATGGGGGCACTCGCAACGCAGATGATCCCCGGCGTACTCATCCTCATCCCGATGTTTCTGTTGTTCATCATTATGGACCAGTCCGCGAACGTTCCGATGAAAGACACGTACCATGGAATGATATTCCTCTATACGACGTTTACCGTCCCGTTCACCATCTGGATGCTGCGTGGGTATTTCGACACGATTCCGACCGCACTGGAGGAAGCCGCACGAATCGACGGCTGTACGCGGACACAGGCCCTGTTCCGCGTCGTAATGCCGCTTGCAGCACCGGGGTTAGCCGCGACTGGGATGTTCGTGTTCCTGCTCGCCTTCAATGAGGTGCTTTTCGCGTCGGTCTTGGCGACTGACAACGTTACGCCGTTCTCCATTGGGATTCAGAACTTCCAGCAGCAGGATCAGACGATGTGGGGACAGATGATGGCTGCCTCGACGCTTGCTGCTGTGCCATTGCTCGCGATCTTCGTTGTGTTCCAGCGCCAGATCGTTTCCGGGCTAACCTCCGGGAGTGTCAAGCAGTAATCTTCGGGTCCAGCTTTGTACCGCTTCGCGGTCGCAAACGTAGTTTTATATCCCCAGCACCTCGGATGTTGTTATATGCAGGCGCAGACGGTAGCGAATATGCCAGTAGCACAGAAAGTCGGCCAGTTGTTCATGGCTGGCTTTGAGGGCCCTGAGCCGACTGATGGGGTGCTGGAACTGATTCGTGAGTACAACCTCGGAAACATCATTTATTTCACCAGAAATATTACGTCGCCAGCGCAGGTGGCAGCGCTCTCAGCGGAGTTGCAGTCAGAAGCCACAGCAGTCGGCGCTGGGCTCCCACTGTTCGTCGCCACCGATCAGGAGGGGGGCGTCGTCTCACGCCTCAACTGGGGCACACAACTACCGAGTCAGATGCTCATTGGGGCCTGTGATGACGACGCGATGGCTCGGAAAGCAGGTGCGACCGTCGGACGGGAGCTACGGAGTCTCGGGATAAATCTGAACCTCGCGCCGGTCCTCGACGTCAACAACAACCCAGACAACCCCGTAATCGGTGTCAGGTCCTTCGGGGAAGATCCCGAGCGTGTGGCCGCGCTGGGCACAGCTATGGCTCAGGGCCTCCAGTCTGTGGATGTCGCTGCCTGTGGAAAGCATTTTCCCGGTCATGGTGACACTGCAGTCGATTCACATCTCGATCTGCCGGTAGTTGCCCACGAGCGACCCCGACTGGAACGCGTCGAGTTCGCACCGTTCGAAGCTGCGATACAGCACGGCATCGACGCGATCATGACAACGCACGTCGCATTTCCGTCGATAACGGGCGACGAAGAACTGCCAGCGACGATATCTTCGGCAGTGCAGACAGCGCTTCTTCGCAAGCAATTAGGGTTTAATGGCTTACTCGTTACGGACTGCCTCGAGATGGATGCGATTGCTGAAGGCGTCGGCCCCGCCGAAGGGGCTGTTCGTGCAATCGAGGCCGGGTGTGACATCGTCACTGTTTCGCATACACTTGAGCGACAGCGGGCAGCGATTGAGGCCGTGCTTTCCGCCGTTCGGTCGGGGCGGCTTACCGAGGAACGAATCGACCGGTCGCTACATCGCATCCAGCGCTGTAAACAGCGACGGGTGGGTGAATCTGAGACTATCGAAGTGCCGGAATGGCGTCGCTGTGCGACCGCGTCGAAACAACTCGCAACTGAAATCGCAGACTGTGGGGTAACACTCGTCAGAGATGACAGCGAGACACTACCGTTCGATACGTCACGTCCTCTGCACGTGGTCAGTTTTACCGGGACGCGAGGGTCGCCCGCTGAGGACGAGCGCTACGACCCAGAGGTGATCTCTGCTGCGCTCAGAGAGGTCGGGTTTGATGTTAGGACACAGATCACAACTGGGGACGATACCCTCGATATTGAGGTAAAGAACGAACAGCTGGTGGCTGTTAGTTACGATGCAGTGGCTACCGAGTCACAGGCAGAGACACTCCAGAGGCTCATCGAGCACCACGACCAGTTGGCTGTCCTTGCTGTGCGGAACCCGTATGATCTCTCTATCTGTCCAGACGCAGTTACGTTTTTGACGACGTACGACTACTCGCCCGGCGCGATTCAAGCGGCGGCAAAAACACTGGCAGGGATAGTCGAACCAACGGGGACGCTCCCGGTTACGGTTCCGAAATGAGGAATTTACACCGACAGTGGTCGGGTAGTCTCCGAAACGCTAGCCGAGAAATTCCTGTGCAGACTCATGGAGCGGGACGAACCCCTCCGCACTCCGGGCACCAACCTGTTTACCGAACACGAGATTCTCAGCGCGAAGTCCGTCAATGAGGTTATCGAACTCGGCATCAATGCCGCCGTGCTCGACGAGGAACTCCACCTGAGACTCGTGTTTCTTGATCGCAGTGACCTTTTGTTCGAGATACCCCTCGATATCGATGAACATGGATGGGGTAAACTCCGACGTCGGCTTGCCGAAGTAGTGAGGGTGTCATAGAACGAGTAGCACACCAAAGAGCAGGGTGAACGCTGAGGTGGATGAGTCCAGCGACCCTGCAAGATGATCCTTCGGTAGAGTCGTTCTTCAATGTCGTGGAGACGGAAACGTTAGCGTTGTTTGAGCACCTCTCCTTCGAGTTTCTCGAAGGGTTCGACGTGTTCGCCCCGGCAAAGACGGGGCGAACACGAGACCACGAACCACCAGAGCTGATGCGTGGCTTTCTCCACTGCTACTACAAGGACATTTACGGCATTCGTCCGGTTGAGCGGGAGCTTCGGAACACGGTTGTTTGGCTGAGCTGTGGCTTCGATCGACCGCCGTCGAGAGACGCGGTCGATCGCTTTCTCACCGACCTCGAACACGTCGTCAACGAGGTCTTTGACCGACTCGTCGAGCAGGCCGCCCGACGCGGCCTGCTCGACTTGACCTACTGTATCGATTCAACCGACGTGAGGGCGATGCCCACCGATCCAGACGCGTCGAAGTGCTACGATCCAACCGACGACGAGTACTACTACGGCTACGGTTGCACGATCGTCTCGACCGGGCAAAAGATCCCGATTGCAGCCGAGTTCACCGAGAGCAAACAAGCACCGGAAGAGACGGCGATGCGCGTCACACGTGACGCGCTCGCCGTTGAGCAACCAATCTGGATGGTTGGTGACAGCGCCTACGACACGCTCGACTGGCACGACCACCTGCTGACCGCAGGGGTCGTGCCAGTCGCTCCGTACAACGCGCGAAACACTGATGACCCGAAAGACATCGAGTACAGGATCGAAGACCGCATCGAGGAACACAGTGAGGGCGTCCAGCTGAAGCAATCAATCCTAGACGAGACGTACAACCGCCGTACTGGCGTCGAACGAACCAACGAATCAGTGAAGGACTGCGGCCTCGGGCGAACGCACGCCCGAGGCCGCGTCCACGCACGATCGCAGGTGTTTCTTGCTCTGTGCCTTCGCCTCGTCGTCGCTATCACCAACTACGAACGCGGAGACAATCCGGGAAGCACGATCATCACGGTGTGACAAGAGTTCTATGACACCCTCGAAGTAGTAGATATTGTCCGGGTCACAGGGTTCGAAGTCCGTCTCAACGAGGGGTAGCGAAGCCATGTAGTACGCGTCCGTAACTAACCGTGACGTCGCTCGGTGGTCGGGATGCATATCGTCTTTATAATGCGTGAGGATGATATCCGGGTCATACTTCCGGATGACATCCACCATCTCGAAACGGTTCTCAAGGGAGTAAGTGATCCGCCCGTCTCTGAACTCGAGAAACGCGACTTCTGATGCGCCTAACACCGCTCCCGAGGCGCGAGCCTCCTGTTCGCGGACGCTCGCGACCGCCTCCTGTGAGTCCGTTCGCAGCCCGCCGTATTCTCCGCGAGTCATGTGTACGATGCTGACCTCGTCACCACGTTCAGCGTGCTTTGCTATCGTACCGCCACAGAAGACGTCTGCGTCGTCTGGGTGGGCAACTACTACGAGGACGTCCATGCTATGCTATGGTATTATAAGTTATTATTTATATCTTTTCTTTATTACAGATGTGTGAGCAGGCGGTCGACGACGTACGCAGCATCGTCTTCGTCAAGGCACATTGGGTTGAGAACGATCGCTCCCTCGTCTATACGGTCCTCACCGACATACACACGCGGGTCCTCACACTGAAGTTCTGACACCAAACCAGCTGTTGAGAGGGTGGATTGGGAGTGACTGATATCCACAATGACCCGAGGAGCAACGCTCTGCTCACCGCCAGCGACAACTGTGGTCTCTACGCCCGCTGCCTCGAGTTGGCTCGCCATCTTCTGTGCGAGGTTCTCCCACTCGGCAACAAGCGCTTCCTGATCCTCCTCAATGAATAGTTCCAGCGCGCGAATGAGGCCGACAAGTTCCTCTTTACCGACCTTGAGCGACCGCCCGATTCCCTGTCTTGGAACCCCGTCGAACCGTTCCGTATCAATAAGCGAACTGGGTGGGTTCCAGACCCGACTATCGACGTGCATATCTTGATGCTGCACCGCGATTGAGCGGATATACCGGCGTTTGCCGGCGATGATACCCGTCGTCTGTGGACCGCGGATGCCTTTGCCACCACTGAACACGACCATGTCTGCTCCCTGCTCGATGAAACGAGAGAGGTTCTCAATGGGCGGCACCTCAGCGGCAGCGTCGACAATCACGGGAACGTCGTGTCGGTGTGCAATCTCTGAGACAGTCGATAGTTTTGGTTGTGTGTATGTCTTCTGTACGTACGCAATTCCAGCAGTGTTTTCGTGGATAGCGCTTTCGATTTCCCAAGGTTCCACATTTGTTGCGCCAGTACCGAGGTGGTGATCATTTGTTCCGACATCAACGATGTTTGCGCCAGCCGCTCGCAGCGCGTGGTCGTATCCCGTCCGGTGAGTCCGGGGCATCACGATGTCGTTTGGTGCGTCTGTCGGATGTGGTAACTCCGACATAGTCTTCGGGTCGTCCCCCGCAATCGCAGCAGCCGCGGCCAACAGCAGACCGGCTTCGGCACCCGGCGAAACGTATCCGGCTTCAGACCCAGCGATTTCAGCGATCTGTTCGGACGCCTTTGCCTCTAGGTCGCTCAGCTGGACGAATTCGTCGGCAGCAGCACGCATGGCTTCCGCGGCTTCCTCTCGAATAAGGCTGCCGCCGATCCGCGTTTTTGTTCCCGCTGCATTGATGACTGGTGTGACACCCAGTTGACGATACACCGACTCAGACTCTGTTGTGAATGAGACCATAGTTGTACGCTTGTCACTACCGCTAGTCCTGTATACGAACTCAAACCCTCTCCAAGTATATGAAAGGTTCCCATCTGTAATCGAACAACACAAACTATTATATATCTCTGTGGAACAATAACAGGTATCGCATGGCACAGTTAGAGCTTGATAACCTTGTCAAGACGTTCGCTGATGGGAATGATGAGGTTGTCGCTGTCGATACGGTGAATATGTCGCTGAACGACGGTGAGTTTCTGGTACTCGTCGGCCCATCCGGGTGTGGGAAGTCCACAACCTTGCGGATGGTTGCCGGGCTTGAGACGGTAACTGAGGGTGATATTTTGATCGGTGATGAGTCTGTTATCGGCAAGGAACCCCGCGAACGTGATATCGCGATGGTGTTTCAGAACTACGCACTCTATCCACATATGACCGCAAAGGAGAATATGTCGTTTGGGTTGAAGATGACGACAGATATGGATACAGAGACGATTGAACAGCGTGTCACCGAGACAGCCGAGATGATGGGCATCAGAGACCTCCTTGATGATCCGCCAAAAGAGCTATCTGGTGGCCAGCAACAGCGAGTGGCTCTTGGGAGGGCGATCGTCCGGGACCCAGCGGTGTTCTTGATGGACGAGCCACTGAGCAATCTGGATGCCAAACTCCGAACGAAAATGCGGACCGAACTAAAGAGCCTCCAGAACGAGCTCGACGTTACGACCATCTATGTCACCCACGACCAGACCGAGGCAATGACGATGGGCGACCGTATCGCTATTCTGGATGACGGAGTGTTACAGCAGGTTGGAACACCACTAGAGTGTTATCACCGTCCAGCCAATCGGTTTGTTGCCGGATTTATCGGGTCGCCCTCGATGAACTTCATTCCTGTCGCTGTCGAGGACGGAACACTAGTCCATCAAGAGTTCACCTATGCGCTATCTGCCGAAACCGCCGCCCAGCTTGACGGGTACGAGGACATCACTCTCGGTGTGCGGCCTGAAGACATTCAGCTCAGCACCGCGACAGGGCCGGAACAGACAGTTACCGCGACTGTCGACGTCGTCGAGCCGCTTGGAGATCTGTTTCATGTGTACGTGACGATTGACGGGCAGCAGTATACGGTTACCGTCGAGGATGGATCAGCCCTCGGGAATGGAGTCACGGTCGGATTGAAGTTCCCAGAAAGCGTCATCCATCTCTTTGATTCGGCCTCCGGCACTGCAATCAAAAACAGTGAAACAGAAATCGACGAAGAGAGTCCGGTTGCGGCCTGATTTTTCTCAGTCTGTGCTGATTGGTAGTACGTGAGTCGCGAAGACAACCGAGAGAAACTGGTGGCTGTAACGACTAGGAAAGTACGCAGTCGGTCCTCTGAAAGCAGGACCGACTGACGATTTACTCTGATAGACGCTTCCACAGCATTCAACATTCGCTCTCTGCGGGCAAGTTTGAGAGTTTATTTCGTAATATGAAAAATATCCGGGCAACCACCAGAAGCAGCTTGCAAGCCGAAATCACTTGCTGGCCGAGCTGTTATCTTTGAGAAGCGTCAGGATAGCGACGTTCCCCTGTTTCGTAATACGATATCTTCGAAGAGTCCAGATAACAGGCGTACAGACATTACCGGAGTGATCGACTGGTCCCGTATCTCTCACTAAATACAAGAGCAACAGAGAGACAGCTCACCCCTGACTGAGATTCAACACCTGTGAACAGTCCCCATTGTAGGCCAGATGTTGCGCGACGAATCTGGAACTCACAGACTACGAGGAACGGCCATAGGATAACAGGTGTACAAATATTATTCAGGCCGGTATTGGCCTGAGAATCACCGGTTGCGGGTGATCGCGTTGGATTGAAATAACAGATCGATATTGCGATACTACAGGAAGGGCTGCGGTTGTGCAAGGAGAGTGTTGAACACGAACAGGGTGAATCGAGGCGGACTGGCATACTGTGACAGGACTATTCTCGATCACCCCGGTATCCTCGTGACGTTTTCACTGCAGTTCGTATGTTAGGATAGAATTCGATCAGCTTGAACACAAGAATGGACAGTAAAAGTCCCAGCGTGCGATGACTGCACTGGCCGGAACGAAAACACCGAGGTGGGGTCGCGCTGCTTCGTTTTTCAGGACGGGACAGTGGTCACTAGACACGCAGACTGAAAGTGATACTTAGATGATTGCCGAGTCTTGGGTCGGCTTAGCATGGACAGCTGCCCCAGCATCACCGGGACGACGCCGGGCAGAGCAGTCTCAGAGCGTGGAGTTCAATCCACTTGAATAATTTTATAAACAGTTAGCCAAATATACACGTATGACAGGACAAGACCCGATAGAATCCGCCGAAAGAGTGCTGGACATCATTGAAGCACTGAAAACAGAACAGTCACTTGGCGTCACTGAGCTAGCAGAGCAGGTGGGAATGCCCAAGAGCACAGTCCACGTTCACCTTTCAACTCTCAAGAGCCGAGGCTACGTCGTTCAGGACCAGAACAAGGCATATCGGCTGAGCTTGCGGTTTCTGGATATTGGAATGAAAGTCCGCGAGCGACAGGAGATGTATCAGGAGGTCGCGCCGAAACTGAATGAGATAGCTGACGAAACTGACGAAAAAGCATGGTGGATCGTCGAAGAGAACGGAAAGGCGGTCTTTTTAGCCAAGTCACTCGGCAGTCGAGCGATTCAGACGAACTCACAGATCGGCCAGTACACCGAACTGTACAGGCTCGCTGGTGGCATGGCAATCCTCTCAGTGTTGCCGAAACACCGGCGGGAGACAATCCTCGAAAGCTACGACTATCCCCTCCCCGACGGTCGAAACCGCGCGGAGCTCGAAGCAGAACTCGATGAAATTCAGGACCGCGGCGTCGCCTACGGTATTGACCAGTTCCTCGAAGGCGTAGCCGGTGTTGGTGCACCACTGGTAGATAACGCTGGCAACACGTACGGAGCTATCAGTGTCTCGGGACCGGCGAACCGACTAGATTCGGAACGCATCGAAAACGAGCTGACTGACCTTATCCGTGGGATCTCCGGCGAACTACAGGTAAATCTCTCCTATCAGTAGTTCGACTGACTCGAATACCCTGATTTGGGCGAAGTATCCGTGTTACCGTTTGAATCCCGCCCAACAAGGCCTTGGTCGAATAATATCCGATTCAATAGAATAGAACGAACCATGTGAAACATACACATCCGAATCGTCTCTACCAGTTGGTGTCTGGAATTCAGACGGTGGTCGGGAGACACTGAGGCGAACAGGGACACTGCGCCAGATAGTCCTCCGACCGGGATGTGAGTCGTTGTTTGCCGATTGTGGCGATAGTCAGTCGGTGACGCCGACGCCGAGATGTTGGTCAAGCACTTCCTCGTTGTCCTGAATCTCCGCCGCAGTTCCCTCATGGACGATGTTTCCCTTTTCGAGGATATACGTATACTGTGAGACCTCCAGTGCAACCGGGATGTTCTGTTCGACGAGCAGCACTGTGATACCCTGATCGTTCAGTTCGAGGATAAGGTCCTCTATCTGCCGGACAACATAAGGGGCGAGCCCCTCCGTCGGTTCGTCAAGCAACAACAGATCCGGGTCGGCAGTCAGGGCACGACCGACCGCGAGCATCTGTTGTTCGCCACCCGAAAGGACCGATCCGTCCCTGTGTTCTCGCTCTGCGAGGTTCTCGAACATATCCAGTACATCGTCTACTGACGGCCCAGCAGGTGACTCAGCACCAATCTCTCCCATTCTGATGTTCTCCCGAACGGTCAATTCGGGAAAGATACGTCGCTCTTCGGGAACGAACCCGATACCACTCCGGATCGTCGCCTCGGAGTTACGTGTCGTGATGTCCTCGCCGTTGAACGTAATCGACCCGCCAGTCGGGGTGATATTGCCGACGATTGAACGGAGCGTCGTTGTCTTGCCGACCCCGTTGCGCCCGACTAACGACACAACACTCCCGCGTTCGACATCCATCGAGACGCCCTGTAGCACTTCAGTCATCCCGTACCCGGCCCGGACGTCTTTGAGAGAAAGTAGTGAGTCAGTCATTCTCGGACACCACCGAGGTACGCATCACGGACGTCCTCGTTGTTTGCAATCTCTTCGGGTGTGCCGCTTGCGAGTTCTTCGCCACGAGTAAGAACGGTAATCCGGTCCGAGACACGCATCACGAGGTCAATATCGTGTTCAATGAGCATCAGGGACTGGTCTGCAAGGACGGTATCGATAAGATTCATTGTGGCCTGTGTTTCTTCGCTACTCATTCCGGCGGTCGGTTCATCGAGCATGACGAGATCGGGGTCTGTCGCCAACACGAGACCCAGTTCGAGTCGTCGCTGGTCGCCGTACGCCAAGGCCTCGGCGTGTTCGTCAGCCCGATCTTGGAGACCAATCTGGTCCAGCACTGTCTCAGTTTGCTCCGAAATCTCGTCAAAGCTGTTCTTGTCACGGAACAGTGCCTCGCCGGGGTTGATTCCGTCACTATGGACGGACTGGGCTGCCAGACGCACGTTTTCTCGAACGCTGAGGCCGCCGAAAACATTCGTGATCTGGAACGAGCGCCCCAACCCACGGCCGACCCGTTCGTGTGGAGCGACATCAGTGATATCCTCACCTTTGAATCGGACGACTCCCGCTGACGGTGACAGTGCGCCAGTGATGAGATTAAACGTCGTTGTCTTTCCGGCCCCGTTTGGACCGATGACGCTCCTGAACTCACCGTCCGCAACCGATAACGAAACGTCGTCAACGGCGGTGAGCTTGCCAAACCGTTTCGTCAGTCCGTCTGTTTCGAGTACAGTTTCAGTCATCGCTTTTCACTTCCGACTCGTCCATATCAACGGGACTATCCGCGTTGGTGGCCGTCTCCAGTCGCTGTGTGACAAGGGACGGAATCGATACGATACCGCGTGGGACAAACAGCACGAACAGAATGAACATGGTCCCGATGAGTAGCCGCCACTGGTCGGTGTACGACGAGAGGAATTCTTCAGCGCCGAAGAAGACACCGGAGCCGATCATGGGACCGTACAGTGTCCCCATCCCGCCGAACAGCGCAATCACAATGACCTCACCAGAATGGATCCAGTTGAGTGTCTGATCCGGTGAAATGATCACAGTCGATGGGTTTACTGCGAGGAGCCCGCCGGCCAGCCCAGCCATGCCGCCACTGATGACAAACGCTCGGCGTTTGTATCTGTTGACGTCGTACCCGATGAACTCCGCTCGGTCTTCGCTTTCGCGAATCGACTGCAGAACACTGCCAAAGGGCGCGTTCATCATACGTCGAGCGAACAGGAACGACAGAACGGCGATAAACAGAGCGAAATAGTAGAACACTACCTGCTGTCCGACTTCGTACCCCAGAAGCCCGAACTCGATGTTCGAGAGTGTTGCACCGACACCACCGAGTCCGAGGAACGCCTCGAAGCCGAGCAAGCCATCGCTCCCGCCGGTGAATTCGAACTTGAACACAGCACTGTAGAGCAACTCCGCAAACGCCAGCGTGATCATTGCGAAGTACACGCCGGACACCCGGATAGACAGGCTGCCGACGATCCAAGCCAGAATTGCACAGAGGAGAATGGCCCCGAGTAACACGACAAAAACCGACTGCGAGTAGTGCAACATCACGAGTGCGGCAGTGTATGCACCGACGCCGTAGAACATCGTGTGCCCGAGCGGGACCAGTCCGGCGTACCCCATCACGATATCGAGACTCAGTGCGAAGATAGCCCAGATCAATATCTCATTGAGGACGACGAGATAGTACTGGTTGCTCATGAATAGAATCGCGACCGGGGCAAGTGCGAGCGCGACAACAGCGAGACCGCCAAGGCGTACCCGTGTGCTGTCAGCCAGTATTCCGCCGTACCCGCCGACGAGAATCTCACCTTCCCCCTCTGACTCATCACCTCGCGTTCCGAACAGTCCCTGAGGTTTCACGAGTAACACACCGATCATAAGCAGGTACACGGTCAGCCCTTCGAGATTGGGGATGCTCAGCGTTGTATCACCGAACGTGGCAAGGACACTCCCACTGTAAGCCCGCATCAGCGTCTGGACGACGCCGACAAGCAACCCACCGAAGACGGCACCCCTGAAGCTACCGAGGCCACCGAGGACGACGACAACGAACGCGGGGATAATCACGCTGTTTCCCATACCAGTGTTCACGTTCTGATACCCGCCAAGGACGATCCCGGCGACGGCAGCGAGCGCCGCACCGACCCCAAAGACCAGCGTGTAATACTGGTCGATATCAATACCGACGTTGCGAACCATCTCACGGTCCTGCGACCCGGCACGGATGATCATCCCGTACTTTGTCCGGTTCAGCAAGTACCACGTCACGACCGCGAGCAACGCCGCAAAGACGATCATGAAATAATTGTACACTGATACTTGAACGCCCAGTATGGAGACGGGTTGGCTCAGATACTCAGGGACGGCTAGCTGTCGTTGCTGTGTCCCCCAGACGAGACGGATGCCGTCATTGATCACGAGCACGAGCCCGAAGGTCAGAAGAATATGATACAGTGGGTCTCGACCATACAACGGTCGGACAGTCGTTCGCTCGATAGCGGCACCGATGAGACCGACGACGACCGGTGCGACCACTATCGCAATCCAGAATCCAGTCCCCGCACCGAACGGTGCGATGATGCTCAGGGAGAAATACGCACCGAGTGCGAACAGTTCGCCATGGGAGAAGTTGATCACGTCCATTACGCCGAAGATAACTGACAGTCCGGCAGCTAGCAGGACGTAAACCATCCCCAAGGTGAGGCCATTCAGCAGTTGTTCGATGAAGTCGGCAGCAACCATTGTGCTACCTACATCTCACAGCCGAGGTCACTGGCCGGTGGCAGCGTCTCCGAACCCGGGACCTGCTCAAGCAGTTCGACATCCGCTGTGTCGCCGTCTCCCGCAACGAGTTTAGCCATCCACGTTGGGTTCGTGGCCTGATGGTCGCTCTCCCGAAGCGTGATGTCTCCCAGTACTGTCGTGAACGTCCCGCCTTCGAGGGCGTCTCGGACATCCCCCGGTTCGGTACTCCCAGCTTTGTTCATTCCTTTCGCCATCAACCGCATCGAGTCGTAGCCGACGCGGGCGAAGTTGCCGGGCTCTCTGTCGTTCTCGCTGGAGTAGGCCTCAACGAATGCCTGATTGTCCCCGGTCTCAAGCGAGGGGTCGTACCGAGCGCCACCGAAGGTGCCAACGCTGTTCGAGCCAGTCCCGGCGCGAACGCTCTGGAACGTCTGTGTCGGGCCGACAACAGCGATCTGATCGGTGAGGCCCTGATCTGCGGCTTGGTTTGTGAAGTTCACCAGATCTCCGCCAGTCATCCCCAGCACAACCACGTCAGCCTCGGAGTTGCTGATCTGCGTGATGAACGAACCGTAGTTGCTTGCACCCAACTCCGAGGTTGAGGTCCCGATCTCGGTGTAGTCGTCGCTGGCGTTTTCCATTCGCCTGCTCGTGCGGTTGTACACCGAGTCGCCGTAGGCGTAGTCCGCGTAGTGGAACCAGACGTTGGTCCCCAGATTGTTGACTGAATACGCCGATATCGCCTCGGCAATCTGTGCAGTATTCGTCTCGAACCGGAACACCCATTCGTTGCAGGCAGACCCGGTGATCGGAACCGCTGCGCCGCCGGGGAAGTAAATATGCTCTGACTGCGCGGCAAAGTCATTCAGCCCGAGTGCAACGGAGCTAGAAATCGCACCGAACACGAACTCCGCCCCCTCCTCCTGAACGACGCGCTGTGCCTCAGACTGTGCGGCTCCAGCCTCGGTTTCCGTATCGCCCGTCACCAGATCGAACTCGAAGTCGTAGTCGTCGTTGTTGTTGATCTCAGTCACAGCGAGCTCGGCCCCAGTTCGCTGACCCGGCCCGAGAGAGCTGAAGGGGCCGGTCATCGGGTTCAGGCTCGCAACGGTCACCGCCTCGTCGCCGCCTGTTGACCCACCTTGACAGCCGGCGAGGCCAAGCGCGCCGACCGCGCCGGCGGCGGCGATGAACTGTCTCCGTGAACGGTCGATTCCCACACTACTGTCTGGTGAGGTACCTTCGCTCGACATAGGTTCATTATCTATTGTTAAGCAAGTCGTATTAAAGCCTTGCCCCATGTCGGCGTGTCTCGCGCTGTTCGCTGCGTTCAGTAGCAGCAGTATCGCGGTTCGCTGCTCCTGCTCCCCGCCCGTCGTAGTGGCTAGCGAGACGTGTCGTCCTGTCTGTACAGCCACGCCAGCGCAGTCCCGAGTACTGCGGCCACCCCGGTCAGTGTCGTGAAGCCGGGGCCACTGGCGTCAGTCCCAGTATTCACCTCCGTCGCTGTGTCGGTGCGCTCTGTCCCGGCAGTGGTTGATGCCGTGCTCGTCACAGCCTTTTCGTCTGTCTCGGTGCCCGCACTCGTCGGCGTGTCACCGATTGCGGCGTCAGCCGGGCTTGCTGGCATCGTCACCGTCTGGGTTTCAGTTGTTGCGGACTCGATATCCGCGTCGGCGAACAACAGCTGTTTGTACTCGAAATTCTCGAACATCGCCAGCTGGTCGTCGTAATGCTCGTCGGTCGTGCCGTCTGGAGCAACGTAGCCGTCGTTTCCGGGCGGGAGGATGTTCTCTGCCTTCGGGTCGTCGCTGAGTCGGACGACGTGGTTCTCGGTCCCACGGTTCATCAGCGCCGTGTTCCCCGCGGACGTGACGCCGATAGGCATCCCGAACAGCGCGAGGTTATCGAACTCGTGTAGTGCGGCCTCGCGCCGCCAAGTCTCCGGGTCGCCGTCGTATTGCTCGGCAAGTTCGCTCACGGCGGTCCGGAACGCGCTGACCAGTGCGTCCGTGACGTTTTCATCGGCGTATGCTGCCTGTGTCGGCAGTGCTGTCTCGGCTGGGTTGAGGACCCGCATCAGGGTGCCGCGACCGTAGTCGTAGCCGAGGAAGTACGAGGCCGGCCCGTATGCGTTCCCGAACGTCTCGCTGAAAATTTCCTCCAGAATATACGGGAATGTCGTATCCCAGATGGTGTACCCGGCAGAGTGGCGTCCCTCGTTGTCTTCGCCGGTAGCCTGTGCAAAGTGGTCCCACGAGGCCAGTTCGTCGCGGGCTTGCTGTTCGGTGTCGGAGAGATCCGCGTCCGCAAGCGCATCAAGCAGATGCCCTCTGTACCGGATCGAACGCAGATCAGTGAACGAAATATCGTAGATAACGGTCTTCAAGAAGTCATAATCGACTGCCCCGTCCTGTGCTAACCGCTGCTCTACGAGATTGATGATCCGTTGTACGCGGTGGTCGGTCGACCACGAATAGCTCAGGTCACCGTTGTTCCACTCAGGCGCGGGTTTGTTGTTCCACTGTGCCGAGTATCCCGGGTCGGGGTTGATCGCGTAGGGCACGTCGCCGTCAGCCGCGCGCAGGTAGTCTTCAGCCGTCAGTTCGTACTGCGTCCCGTCAGCGGGGAGCCGGGTATCCCATTCGACCGATTCGCTGTCCGGATACCGTCCCAGATGAACGTACGCGATGTCACCGTCTTTGTCGGCCCACATGAAATTCAGCGCGTAGTCACAGCGCTTTGCCGACTCCCGGAACTCCTCTGCATCTGTCGCGAACTGACATTCGTAGAAGGCCCGCCAGCAGTTCATGTGCCGGCCGGCATACGACTTCGTCTGTGTCAGTGCTTCCCCGTTGTCGGGGTCCCACTGCGTCACAACGCCGTGGCGTGTGAACCGTTCAGTATAGGTTACGTCCTCGCCGTCGGCGACAGTGATGGTCCGTTTCTCAGTTTCGACCTCGTACTCCTCCCCCTGAAAGGTGTACGTGTCCGGACCCGACGAGGTGGTCGTGATCGACTCGGTGAACATCTGGATGCAGTTATCGATGCCAGCAGTCGAGGTCATCGCCCCGTTGCGGTTGTGCCCGAACATGATGAACGGGTATCCTGTGACAGTAATGCCAGCGACATCGAAATCCGGACCGTGCAGGCTCGCCTCGTACATTATCGACGGGGTGTTGAACCCCATCTGTGGCCCGCCCATCAGTAGCGCATCGCCACTGGCCGTGATGTCACCTTGGACGGCGAGGGCGTTGCTTCCGTACTTGATCGGGAGGCCAAGCCTGTTGAGCCCGGACGCAAGCGTTCGCATCCGCTCCATCTCGGCGTCGTGCATTCCTTCGGCGTCAGTTGGAGGCGTGTAATCCCCGCCGGTCACTCGATTGCTCGGTGTTACCGATGCACCGCTTCTGCCACGTGTCACCCTGTTCGTGCTCCGGTTTTCGGTTACATTTGGCGTCGGGCCCGTTCCGACATCGGTGTACGCTGGCGAATAGGCCTCCGAGGACTGGACCGTCGAAGTCGGGCAGCCGGGGTCGTCGCCCCACTGCAGGTCTTCGAAGAGTTCCATGGCTCGCTGTTCGCTATCGGTCTCCTGTGTGAGTGCATCGAGGACGGTCGCGCTAAGCGTCTCCAGCTGGAAGCCGCTGAAATACGCCATACTGGCGACAAACATCCCGGCGGCGTCCGTGGTGGTAAACTCCGCAGGTTCGAACCCGTGTTCCTGAAACGCCTGATGGAATTCCAAGTCCTCACTCTCACGGACTTCGGTAATGTACCGGTTGATGCCGTCAGTAAACGCCTGCAGGACCGCTCGCTGGTCCGCAGTCAACTGTTCAGCAGCCTGCTCGTCAAGCGACGGCTCGCCGGCGGTGTTGCGCCGTGCCTCGATATCGAACTGGACCCAGTCAGTGTCCCCCTCACCCGAACCGAGTACCGCGGCAACAGTCCCATGATAGTACCGTCGGTACAGTTCTAGCTGATAGAGCCGGTCCGCCGCGGTGGCGTATCCGAACCCATAGAACACTGGTGCGCGGCTGTCGGTGTCGCGAGCGTAGATGTGTGGCACACCGTAGTCGTCCCGACGTATCGTGACCGTCGCATCGTCTGCCTGTGCGTACGCCAACTCCGTCTCAACAGCTCCAAGACAGCTCATACCGGTAACCGCCGCGCCTGTCTTCAGAAGTGTTCGTCGTGTGAGGGGCCGCCACGATTGCTGGTGCTGTGCTGGCATCCCGTAAGTGACAGTCTGGATATTTAATAAATATTTGGGGATATTTCAGGTGAAATAGAATGTTCGCCTGCGCAGATCCCGTTCTGGGACCCGATTCACGGCTGAGTCGGACAGAATACCGACGCTCAGCACCCGACCCAAGCATATAATTAGGAGCCTGCCGCAGGGCTCGCTATGTCACAGGAGACGCCGATCCGTGTCGATCACATCGGAATCGCTGTCGAGGACATCGGCGACGCTGAACCGTTCCTGTTCGCACTCGGCTGTCGGAAACTCATCGAAGAGTCCGTCGAGGAACGGTTTCGTTGGGCGCAGTACGATTTCGGTCGGGACGCGTCGCGGCTAGAGCTCATCGCGCCGGAGGCACCGGAGACGTTCCTCACATCGTATCTCGCCGACCACGGTCCGGGCCTCCACCACGTCACGCTCGAGGTGGCGGATATTGACACGGTGACGGCAGTACTGGAGCACAACGGACACAGTGTTGTCGAGTATCGCGAGTACGAGGACTGGACCGAGGCGTTTGTGCCACCGTCGAACCCGACCGGTGCGCTCTTTCAATTGTTCGAGTACCACGACAGCTACGACGCTGACCGACCGCCTGCCGAAAAGCTCTACGTCGATGGAAGCCGAGTTGATAGCTGATAGCGGTAGCGGGCCGCTCTCGGGAAACGCGTCGGTCGGTAAAAGCAGGAGCGGCGCTGTCAGTCGTCTCGTTCGTCAAGCTGGACGGTTTCTTCGACGATAACTCGTGGGCCGGCCTCCAAGTCGATAAACTCAGCCGCGTCGGCCTGAACGGTCTCGGCAAGGTCGGAATCAAAAGCGTCGCTGAGTGCATCCATATCCTCGAAGTATAGCTCAAGCACGCCGTCGTACGCTGCGCGCTCCGGGTCTGTTGGCACGGATGTCACGTAGCGTTGCAGCCCCGGCAGGTCCTTCGCTAACTCCGAGTGGTCGCCCTGCCATCGGTCAGCGAACTCCTCGTGCGTGTATCCGTCTTTCCGGACGAGCAAATCGACGATTTTTGTCATGCGTTCGTTACATCGGTTCGGAGTGGTTTTTATGTACCGATCTGACAGGGCCGCCCTTGATTCAAGTTACTCGAACAAAACACTTGTAAGTCGATTAGTCATGTGTGTACGTATGGCAATCCCGCCCGCTGTCAACAGGCCGGTCGGAACGATTGAGCGAGCAATCGAGATTATCGAGTATCTCAAGAAAAACGACACCGCCACCGTGTCGGAAATGACAGACCACCTCGACTGTGCGAAGAGTACAACGCATAGGTACCTGAAGACACTCGCGGCCAACAGCCTCCTGATCGAGGAGGACAACGAGTATCAGCTCGGTATCCGCTTTCTGGACTACGGTGAAGTGGCACGGAATAAATACCGGCTCTACGACGAGGCGAAGCCAAGAGTCGACGAACTCGCGGAGGAGACCGAGGAAAAGATCTGGTGTGCAGTCGAAGAACACGGCCGGAGCGTCCACATCTACGGCGCGCAGGGCAAACACTCGGTGCAGACGTACGCCCGAGTGGGCCATCGGAACTATCTCCACCAGCACGCCGCGGGGAAGGCCATACTGGCACACCTTCCAGATAGCCAGATCACGGAGACTATCGACAGGCATGGCTTACCCGGCCGGACGCCACAGACAATCACCGACAGGGACGACCTCTGGGAGGAAATCGAGACCATACGTGACCGCGGCTACGCGTTCAACTTTCAGGAGTCAGTCGAGGGTCTGCATGCGGTCGGTGCCCCGATTACGGACGAGAACGACATTGCCATCGGTGCAATCAGTGTCTCCGGCCCAGCAAGCCGTCTTGAGGGAGCCTTTCTCCGGGACGAACTGCCGACGCTGCTGTTGGGCGTTGTCAACGAAATCGGCATAAATATGGCCCATCCGTGAGGCCGACAACGGAGTTTTAGCGGGGCGGCTGGCTGTTTTCGAATTCAGTCACTGTGTGTGGCTGCAACCGAACTGGGCCTCCTCGTTCTGTGGTCGAAACGCGCTCACTCGCTGGTCCACTCCGGCTCTCTGTCCTCGAGGAACGCGTCGATCCCTTCGTCCTTGTCACCAGTGGCGAACAGTTGTGCGAACAGTTCGGCTTCGTACTCGATGCCGGCTTCCAGATCCATTCGGGAGCTGGCACGGACGGATTTCTTCGCGAACTCGAGTGCCGCGGGACTTTTCTCGGCAATCGACGAGGCTATCTCGTAGACCCGATCGTCGAAGGAGTCGTCGTCGTGGACCTCGTCGACGAGGCCGATGTCGGCGGCCTCCGTCGCGTCGATGAGTTCGCCAGTGAGGATCAGCCGCATCGCGTGCCCCTCCCCGACCAGCCGCGGCAGCCGCTGTGTTCCGCCACCGCCGGGCATGATGCCGAGGTTGATTTCCGGCTGACCGAATTTCGCGTCCGTACGCGCGATCCGGATATCAGCCGCCTGAATCAGCTCACAGCCGCCGCCGAGGGCGTGCCCGTTGATGCGGGCGATGACCGGCATCGGGCACTCGTCGACGTACTCGTAGACCCGGGGCCGCTTGCTCGCCTCCCGTTGCTCTAGCATATCTCGCTCGCGGAGTTCCGTCACGTCCGCGCCCGCGACGAATGCGCCGGTGTCTGCCGCGCCAGTCACCACGACAGCCCGGACGTCACTGTCCGGGATTGCGTCGAAGACCTGTTTGAACTCCGACCGCAACTGGGCGTTGAGCGCGTTTCGGGCCTCCGGCCGGTGTAACTCGACAGTGGCGACGTTCTCGACGCGGTCCCCGACGCTCACCGAAACTGTTTCACAGTCCGCTGCGGCGTCAGCGAGCCCCGTCATGCGTCCCCCCAGTCGCCGCTGGTGCCGACGATGTCACCGTCCTCCCAGACGTAGAACCCCTCGCCGGATTTCTTGCCGAGTTTGCCCGCACGGACCTTCCGTTTCAGGATCTGTGGCGGACGGAACCGTTCACCGAGTTCGTCACGCAGGTACTCAAGGATGTCGAGGCGGACGTCGAGACCGACTACGTCTCCGAGTTCGATAGGCCCCATGGGGTGATTGTAGCCAAGCTCCATCGCGGTGTCGATGTCGTGCGGTGTTGCGACGCCCTCCTGCACCATCCGCATCGCTTCGACGCCCAGTGAGACGCCAAGGCGGGAGGAGGCAAAGCCCGGTGCATCGGTCACCTCCACCGGTGTCTTGTCGATCCCGTGTACGAACTCGCGGGCACGCGCGACCGTCTCGGCACTCGTCTGTTCCGCAACGACGATCTCGACGAGTGCCATGATGTGTACCGGATTGAAAAAGTGGAGGCCGATGGCTCGGTCGGGATGTTCGAGGACGCTCGCGATCTCAGTCAGTGACAGCGAGGAGGTGTTTGAGGCGATCAGCGTTGCCGGGTCGACGTGGGATTCGACCTCGGTGAGCGTCTCGTGTTTGATCTCCATGTCTTCGGGGACTGCTTCCACAACGAGATCTGACCCGGTCACAGCTTCCGCCAGCGATGTCGTCCCCGTGAGACGGCCCAAGGTTGCCTCGGCCGCCGATTCGGTCACTTTCTCCCGGGCAATACCCACTTCCAGATTGGACTCGATAGCGGCCAGTCCGTCATCGACGATATCCGCCTCGATATCACGGAGAGAGACGTCGTGACCCGCCATTGCCGACACCTGAGCGATACCGTGGCCCATGGTACCGGCACCTAGGATAGCTACGTGCATCATTTCTGAGCACAGTAGCGAGGGGTAAAAACGTTGCCTGCGTCTCGCCGCCAGTGTGGCCTGCATTTAATATGGCGGCCGCGATAGGAGTCGGTGAGGATGACTGCTTCCGACTCGCAAGCCGTTGTTGTCGACGCCGTACGAACGCCACAGGCACGGAAAGATGGCGCATTGGCCGGGACCCATCCCGAAGACCTCGTCACCACTGTGCTTGCCGCACTCGTTGACCGGACCGGTGTTCCGGCCGTTGAGTGGGACGACTTCCGGCTCGGGTGTGCGAATCAGGAGGCGGAGCAGGGACGAAACCTTGCCCGGCAGTCGATACTCGCCGGCGGGTTTCCCGAGACAGTACCCGGGGCGACAACGACCCGCTTGTGTGGCTCGTCACTGACAACGCTTGTTGACGCCGCTCGTGCCATTGAGGCGGGCGACGGTGAAGTGTACCCGGTCGCTGGCGTCGAGCATATGAGTACCGTTCCCTTCTCCGACTGGCTCCATCCCGCTATCGAACAGCGGTACAACCCTGATAGGCTTCCGATGGGGCAAACGGCTGAAACCATCGCACGGTCCCACAATATCAGCCGTACGGCTCAGGACGAGTTTGCGCTGCGTTCACACGAGCGTGCGGTCGCTGCCACGGAGAACGGGCGGTTCGATGCAGAGATAGTGCCGGTCCACACCGACGAGACAGCGATAGAGACCGACAAAACACCACGGACAGACACGTCAGTGGAGCAGTTGAACGAACTCCCAACAGTGTTTCGTGACGACGAGGCGGCGACAGTCACGCCGGGGAACGCGTCACCACTGACCGACGGCGCGGCCGGGATGCTCGTCACCTCGGCAGCGTACGCAGACCAGCACGGTCTAGACGTTCTCGGGCGGGTCAAGACGCGCTCTGTCGCCGGTGTCGATCCGCTGGTTATGGGCCGGGGGCCGATTCCGGCGACGCGTGCCGCACTGGACGACGCCGGTCTGACAATCGGTGATATCGACCTCGTGGAGCTCAACGAGGCGTTCGCGGCGCAGAGTCTCCACTGCAAGCGTGAACTGGATATTCCAGCCGAACGGCTCAACGTCAACGGTGGGGCCATCGCGCTCGGCCATCCGCTCGGCTGCTCGGGGGCGCGAATCGCGACAACGTTGCTGCACGAGATGCAACGGCAGGACGCGACGCACGGACTGGCGACAATGTGTGTCGGTTTCGGTCAAGGTGTCGCGGTCGTGTTCGAGCGTCGCTGAGAGTAGCGGCTAGCGGCGCTGGCTGGCGACCTGTGCTTTGAAGCCGTATCTGATGACGCCCTCCTGCGTGTAGATGCGCCGCGTTGTCAGCACAACAGGGGTGCCTATTGTGACCTCGTCCGTCCCCTGTAGCACCTGTGTGGGGACACTCACGGTCTGCTCACCCGATGGGCCATCAAGCGCGACGATAGCGCTGTCGAACTGACCGCTGCTGGACTGCTGGGCAACGAACTCCGGAGGTGCACCGCCCTGCTCGATAGTCGTTACTGCCGTCACTGTCCCTGTCCCGGGCAGTTCGACAGCCTCGAAATCACTAGTCCGCTCGTGGCAGTCGTTGCAGGCTCCCGCCGGGGGGAAGTTCAACGCTCCACAGGCGGCACATCGGCCAGCGACGAGCCGGTGGCGTTGCGGAAGTGTCCGCTGCCACGACGGGACGCTAACGTACGCTCCGCCACCCTCCGGTTCGTCGCGTGTAATCTCACCACGCCGCCTGAGGTACTCGGCGTAGGACAGGCGGATATCTCCGCCAAGTGCAGTGCTGACCGGAACGGGACCGGCAACGACGAACAGCGTCGCACTCGCACCGCTTCCGTACGCGGCGATCAGCACGCGCTCGGCGTCGGCTGCAAACGCTGTTGCCGCTCCGAGAAATGCACTTGTCGCGCCGGTGTCCCCGAGCGTCCCAACTGTGTCCGCAGCAGCGATGGTTTCGGCGTCGACCCCGAGTGCGCCTGTCGCCCGATAGGGGAGCTTGCCGTCCGGGGACTGGACCGCTGCCGCATCGATGTCGTCTCTCGGCGCGTCCAGTCTGTTCGCCGCACTGCCGAGCGTGGTCGTGAACGCCTCGCGGTCGTACTGCGTAACGCCAAGGCCGGTCGTCCGGTCGTCCCCGCCCGTTCTGAAGCGCGTTCCGGGGTACGCCTCCGTGTGTGACGCACGGTCAGTGACGGTCCCGGGGCCGTCCTCGTCGACAACGAGCGCAACACTCCCGGCACCGGCGGCGTGCTCGATACCGCTGTCTGGGTCGCCCCGCGGACAGTCACTGATAATGACGAGGCCGACATCGTCCCCGAACGGCCCGCCGTCCATGGTTGCGTCCAGTGCCTGAGCACCGGAGTGTGTGGAGCCGGTCATCGTCTGCGTCTTGGCATCGTCAGGGACGTTGAGAATACTGCACAGCCTCGCGGTGAGGTCCTCTTCCGCCATCGGTGGTGTCGTCGTCGCGAAGGCGAGGTGTGCGACGTCTTTCCCGGACGCGTCGGCTGCACCTAACGCACGGCGCGCTGCTTCGACGCCCATCGTGACTGCGTCCTCGTCAGCATCAGGGACCGCTTTCTCGTCGATTCCCGCTGCATCGAAACTACCCCAAGCGGCTTCGAACTCCGCGGCGTCGATCCGCAAACGAGGTGCATACGCGCCGATGGCCGCCAGCCCTGACACAGTCATCGTGCCGCCTCCCGTTCAAGAATATGGACAACGGCGCTGCCGCCGCTCCCACCCACGTTGTGAGTGAGCCCGTACTTCGGGGCCGCTAGCTGTCGGTCCGCGGCGCTGCCGGTGAGTTGTTTGAACGCCTCGACAAGCTGTCCGGCCCCGGTTGCGCCGATAGGGTGGCCTTTCGATTTCAGTCCGCCAGAGACATTGACCGGCAGCGCCCCGTCAGGGTCAGTCGTTCCCTCCTCAAGTAACTGCGGTGCCTCGCCACGGTCGCAGAAACCGAGGTCCTCGTAGGCGAGTAGTTCGGCAATCGCAAAGCAGTCGTGCACCTCAGCGAAATCAATATCAGCAGGGGCAATCCCGGCACGGTCATACGCCGTGTCTGCAGCCGTCTCCGATGCAGAAATCGTGGTATAGCTGTCTCGCTGGAAGAGGCCGACCCGGTCACTGGCCGCCCCGACCCCGGCGACCCGGACCGGCTCGTCCGTATACTGTTCGACAACGTCCTCGCTCGCGATGAGAGCGACCGCCGCTCCGTCAGAGGTCGGACAGCAGTGATAGAGGTTCAATGGGTCCGCGACAACGGGTGCGTTGGTAGCGTCTTCGAGGGAGCATTCGAAGCCCAAGTGCGCCTTCGGATTTTTTGCGCCGTTTCGATGGTTCTTGACCGCTACCATCGAGAGATGGTCCGCGCTGGCCGCATACTTCTGGAAATACGCACTTGCCATCTGTGCGTAGACGCCCGAAAAGGTCGTCCCGGTCAGCCGCTCCCATTCCGTTTCACCGGAGACGCCGAGCCAGTACTTCGTCACATCGCTGCTCAGGTCTGTCATGACTTCGACGCCGCCGGCCAGCGCCACGTCGGCCATCCCGCTTTTGACTGCCTGCACCGCCTGTCGGACGGCGTAGCCTGACGCAGCGCAGGCGTTCTCAACGCGCACGCTGGGGACTCCGTGCAGCCCGGCGTGTTCGGTTGCTGCCGGTGCTGAGAGACCGAGTTGTCGACCGCCCACGCCGAGTGAGCCGACGATTGCTTCATCTATTGCATCCGTGTCGATGTCGTGGTCGACACTGTCGAAGGCTTCGGTGACTGCGTGGTCGAACAGTGATCTGTAGCTCTCTTCGGGCATCGAGCCAAACGGTGTCTGCCCTGCGCCGATGAGATACGCGTCCCGCATACCTGAAACACTGAAGGGACTGAAAAATAGCTTTGCATCACTTCCGGCAGCCCCACAGCAGGAGCACGGCTGGTGACAAGAGTGGTCAATCCCAAACCATTTTATCACTATCATTCCACTCTATCATTGACGATGGTGTACAAGCCACTGGAGGCGTCTGACCGTACAGAGCTGCGTGCGTTGCAAACTGACCGATTACAGGGGATTGTCACACACGCCTACGAGAACGTCCCCTTTTACCGGGAGAAACTCGACGAGGCGGGCGTCTCGCCCGACGATATCCAGAGCATCGACGACATCACGAAGCTGCCGATGACGACGAAAGAGGATTTCCGCGACGAGTACCCCGACGGCCTGTTCGCCGTCGACGATGAGGACGTCGCCCGCATCCACGCGTCGTCCGGGACGACCGGGAAGCCGAAAATCGTCTCGTACACGGACGACGACCTCGACACATGGAGTGAAGTTGTCGCACGTTCGCTGGCTGCGAGCGGTACCGAAGCGGGCGACACCGTCCAGAACGCCTACGGGTACGGATTGTTCACCGGCGGATTGGGGCTCCACTACGGAACCGAAGAGCTGGGGGCCTCGGTTATTCCCATCGGGAGCGGCCAGACACAGCGACAGGTCGAGTTGATGACCGACCTAGAGAGCGATGTGTTCACGTGTACTCCGTCGTATGCGCTCTACCTCGCCGAAACGGCCGAGGAGATGGGCCACGACCCCAGAGAGCTGCCGATTTCGACGATTATCTTCGGAGCAGAACCGTGTACCGACCCCATTCGGGCGGAAATTGAAGAGCGACTGGGCGTCGACGGCATCGATATTTACGGACTCTCGGAGATCATCGGTCCCGGTGTCTCGTGTGAATGCCACGAAGCGCAGGACGGACTCCACATCTGGGAAGACCACTTCTACCCGGAAGTCATCGATCCACACACGAAAGAGCCGGTCAAGGAAGGCGAGGAGGGTGAGCTCGTCCTCACGACACTCACGAAAAAAGCGTTGCCGGTCTTCCGGTACCGGACTGGCGACCTGACGACACTAAATTACGACGAGTGTGCGTGTGGACGGACGATGGTGCGGATGGACAACGTCACCGGCCGGACCGACGACCTTCTCATTGTCCGGGGCGTGAACCTCTATCCCAGCGAAATCGAACACGCTGTGCTGGACATCGACGGCGTCGCTCCGCACTACCGGATCGACCTCTACGAGGAGGACAACCTTGACGTCCTAGAACTCACCATCGAACGAACTGCGGATCAGGGGCCGGGCGACGACGCACTCGAAGACGAAATCATCGAACGTCTCGAAAACGTGCTCGCATTCACCCCAGACGAACTCGAACTCGTTGCGCCCGGCAGCATCGAACGAACGCAGGTCGGCAAGGTAAAACGCGTCTACGACCACCGTGATTAGCTGTCAGGGCCGGTAGACTCGCCCACGAAACGTCGCAATGCGTTCGCCGTCTTGCGCCGTCACCGTCACCTCGTACTCTGCGGTGCTGTCGGAGAGATGTGTCTCCTCAGCGGTCGCAGACACCGTTTCACCGGTTTCGACGGCCTCCAGATACGAGATATTCGTCTCCAGTGCAACCGCCGCCTCGCCGTGAGAGTTCGACGCGGCGGCGAACGCTGCGTCGGCGAGTGAGTAGATTGCACCGCCGTGAGGTGTGCCATGGAAGTTCAGCAGGCCCTCCGTAATCGTCAGTTCAGTCTGTGCGTACCCCGAGTCGAGTTCAACTACGTCGATGCCGAGAGTTTCGCAGTACGCATCCGATTCGATACGCTCTCTGACTTCGTCGGCGACGCCGGACATACGGGTCGTGATTTCATCACTAATAATAAATATATATCGGTCACTGCCAGTGCTGTCAGCGGAGCGTAAAAATATAAATGGCTGCTATTAGATGACAAACTATGGCGTACAGCTACGAGCCACACCACTTCGAGGACTTCGAAGCGGGACAGGAGTTTATCAGCGTCGGCCGGACGGTTACCGAGTCAGATTTCGTCATGCACTCTGCCCTGTCCGGCGACTGGACAGAACTGCATACGAACAAGGAATACGCGGAAGAACAGGAGTTCGGTGAGCGGATCGCACACGGGCCGATGACGTTCGTCCAAGCGACCGGGTTCGTCTATCGGACCGGGATCGTTGAGCGGACCGCATTCGCCTTCCTCGGGATGAACTACATGGACCTCCCGAACCCGGTCCACATCGGTGATACGCTCCAACTGGAGATCGTCGTTGACAAAACCAAAGAAGTCGGGCGCGACGACGCCGGATTAGTTGTCCTCGACACCGAAATGGAAAATCAGGACGGGACCGTCGTCTTCGAGGGCGATATGAAGTTCCTGATAAAGAAACGCGAGTGAGTCAACTGACGCGTCCGAAAGCGATGCATCGGTAGCGGATGGAACCGCAGTGTTGCAGCGTAAATGGCAAATCCCGCGCTTCCGCCAGCCAAACATTAATAATCAATAATAACAACTAAGACGCCGCGCACTCCCTCTGTTATTGCAATGGAGTACACCGGTCCGACAGACCTGTATATCGGCGGAGAATGGCGAGAAGCGACCAACGGCGACAGCATTGAGACAGAGGACCCGGCAACTGAACGGACTTACGCAACAGTACAAAAAGCCGAGACGCCCGATATTGACGATGCGGTACAGGCGGCACAGGCGGCCATCGAAGACGGGTCCGAGTGGGCGACGATGGACCCGGGAACGCGCCGGGCCAAAATCCATGCGATGGCCGATGCCATCGAAGAGATGAAAGACGAACTCTCCATGGTTGAGTCCCACGATAACGGGAAAACGCCCTTCGAGGCCGGGCTGGAAATCGACATGGTCACGGATACGTTTCGCCATTACGCCGGGTGGACGGACAAGATACGCGGTGACGAGATTCCAGTCGAGGACGGCCGACTCAACTACACCGTTCGTGAGCCAGTCGGTGTGACCGCACACATCGCGCCGTGGAACTACCCGTTCCAGCTCGCCGGCCGCGGTCTGGCACCGGCACTGGCGGCGGGGAACAGCGTTATCCTCAAACCGTCCGCCATGACGCCGCTGTCGGCACTGTACTACGCGAAAGCCGCGGAAAAAGCGGGTCTTCCGGACGGCGTCGTCAACGTCGTTCCCGGGAAGGGGTCCGAGGCTGGTGACGCACTCACCGGGCACGAGGGCGTCGACCACGTCACCTTCACCGGGAGTACGGGTGTCGGAAAGACCGTCCAGCGCACCGCTGCCGACGCAGTCGCCGACGTGACGCTCGAACTCGGCGGAAAAGGCCCAGCCGTCGTGTTTCCCGACGCTGACCTCGATGCCGCCGCCCGCGGCATCCAGTACGGGATTTTCATGAACGCCGGGCAGATGTGCTGGGCGAACTCACGTATTGTCGTCCATGAGGATGTCTACGATGAACTGGTCGACCGGATGGCTGAAATCGCCGAAAACATCCCACTCGGCGGCGGCATCGACGACGACGGCCAGATGGGACCAGTCGTCAGTGCGGACCAGCAACAGGAGATCCTCGACTACATCGAGACTGGCAAGGAGGAAGGGGCGACTGTCGTGGCCGGCGGCGGCGTTCCTGCGGACAGAGATACCGGTCACTTCGTCGAGCCGACCGTCTTTGCCGACGCGGACAACGAGATGACGATTGCACAGGAGGAAATCTTCGGCCCCGTTCTCACCGCAATCGAAGTTAGCGACGAGCAAGAAGCGATTGACGTTGCGAACGACTCACCGTTTGGCCTCACCGCCTGTGTCTGGACGAACGATCTGACTCGCGCACACACCGTCACAGACAGACTAGACTACGGGATGGTGATGGTCAACGAAACGCCCAACACGTGGCCACAGACTCCATTTGGCGGCACGAAACAGAGCGGCCACGGCCGAGCACAGGGCGAGCAAGCCATCGAGAGCTACACTGAGGTGAAAAACGTCCACATCAACCTCGGCTGACACTTCCTCAGACGAATCGGGGTCGGGCCACCAGTAATAGTGCCATGGGTAGAACCGCCGCTCTGTTTCATACTCTGAAACTTCGAAGGCAGGAGCAGAGAGTAGTACCTGCTTACTCGAACTTCGTGAACTGCTGCAGACACTCGTTGCAGTAATGAATCGACTGACACCGTGACGGCCCGCGTGGGTGTTTCCGCTCGGTGTCGGTCGAGCCACAGTACGGGCACTCCGCGCCCGTTTGTTCGCCGCTGGTCGTCACGCTGGGGTCGGGTTCACTCATCCGTCGAAGCTCATCCCGAAGTCCCGCAACGCTTCTTTGCCCTGTTCAGTGACCAGATCAATCGACCAGTCCGGGGCCCAGACCAGTCGGACCGAAGCGGTCTCGATTCCGTCGACGCTCTCGGCAGCCGCCTCGACCTCTTCGAGGATAATCTCGCGCGCCGGACAGCCGCTGTAGGTGAGCGTCATGTCGACTGTAACCTCACCGTCGGACACGTCGAGTCCGTATATGAGGCCCAAATCGACGATACTGACCGGCATCTCCGGGTCCTCGACCTGATACAGAGCCGCCCACACGTCGCGTTCGATGCCGTCGGCGTCTTCGCCCGTAGCTGGCACGTCGTCCGCCGCGTGGTCCGTGGTCTCGTAGTCAGTGTACGAACACGCGGTAGCATCAGCGTCCCCGCGGGGCCGGTCGTAGTCGCTACTCATCGTCTCTCGCCATTATCAGCGTCGCTTTATCCCGTCCCAAGTTCCGGTAGCTGGAAGTCATCTGTTCGTGAAGGTCGTGCCAGTGGTCCGTGTGTTCGTTGTCCCGGCCTGCCGGCGTTGCGGGGGTCGCGCCGGTCGGCACGTCGAATCCCAGTCCGGTCAGGAACGAGTCGACGCGAGTCTCCCACTCGGTGCACATCTCGTCGAGGGTCATCGTTCGGATGCCCAGCCGTTCGATGTCGTCCTCTACGTCGCCGACAGGTTCGAACAGCGTGAGGGCGTACGAATAGAGTTCATCGATAGCCGCCTGAACGCGTTCGCCGGCTTCCTCGTCCAGTGCCATCCGGTCCAGCCAGCTTTCGGCGTGTTCGAGGTGATAGCCTTCCTCGCCCTGAATGCGACTTGTTCTGTTTCGGATAATCTCATACGATGAGTTCTCAAGCGCGGAGAGGCGGATGTCTTCGGCAACGTCGTAGAAGTACGCTCTGACGATGGCATCGGCCCAGTCACCTTCCGCAAACGGTAGCTCGACGAGCGTGCTGTGCTGGAAGTCGCTGGGGTCGCTCTCGTAGATGAGCGATTCCTCGGAATAGCCGAGTTGCTGCACCGCGTCGTACCACAGTCGTGCGTGGCCCAGTTCATCCTGTGCGTTGTTCGAAATCGAGAGGTCCGATTCCAGCGTCGGCGCACGCACCTGCCAGAACGTGTAGCGTTCGGCCTGAATCAACTCGTCATCGGCGAGTCGAAGCAGTTGTGCCTCGACTGCGCGCTGTTCTTCCTCGGAGAGGTCAGCTGGACCGCCGAGGTCGGATTCCGTTGTTGCCATTATATCTCACCTCGCTGTTTTTCCGCTTCGATCTGCTCAGACTCGGAGGCTTCGACCTCCTCAGCGGCCGGGTCGACGTTGTACGTCTGTGCGAACCGGTAGGACTTGTTGGTCGTCCCACCGAAGCTTACGTCGTCATCCGTGACTTCGCCGATATACTGGTGCTGTACGACCCAGAGACTGTTCGGGTCGTCGTCAGTGTACGCCGCAATCGCCGCCTGTTCTGCCTCGGCGGTGCTAGCGGCTTCGACATCACCGCAGTGCGTGTGATACCCGCCGGGCTGGTCCTGCTGGAAGACAGCCCACGGCGTCTCGGCGCTGTCCCCGACCTCCTCGTGTGCCTCTGCGTCAGGATCGACCTGCGTGATTTTCTCTTGCGGGGCGACCCAGAGCGCGTGGGTCGGCTTCCGCCGTCCGTGCTGGATGACAGAGAACTGCTTTGCCATCTCTCGGTCGGGGGCGTGGACGTCCCGGCAGTGAACGAAATCTGCCTCCGGACTCTGTTGTCGGAATACTTCCCAGATCATTGTTCTCAGTCCGCTGCCTGTGACTGCGGGCCGCTGTTCGTAGTCGTCTGGTCGTCCATCATGTCACGGACCCACTGCACCGCTTCCTGCGCCTGCCGACGACCGGAAATCTGTTCGATGCTGCCGGCGTATTCGTTCTGTGAGACAGTGAAGAACTCGTCCCAGTCGAGATCGTCTTCGACGACCTCGTAGGTCCCGTCACCGTTGTCCCGGATGCGTGGCTCATCGGGCATCTCCAGCCCGTATTTCTTGGCCTTCGGGATGTACGTGTTCAGGAACGCGTTCCGAAGTTCGTCGTTCGTACACGTCTTCAGCCCGACTTCCGCGGCAAAGTCGTGATGGGTGCTCTGGTCGTCGGTCGGTCCGAAGAACTGCAGGATTCGGGGCCACCACTCTTCGAAGGCCTCCTGAACCATGCGCTGTTCCTTCCGGGACCCGTTCATCAGTTCGCGGAGGATCGACTCGCCGTGCTTGACGTGCATCCCCTCTTCGAAGCAGATTTTGTCCATCGCGTGGGCGTATGGCTCCCAGCTTGACTTTTTGAGCGTTGCCTGACGGCGCATCGCGGCCCCGTCGACGAAAAAGGCGATCATCGGCGTCTCGACGTAGCTCTCCATCGGGTAATGGAAGCAGTTCAGGAACTTCCCGTCCCCGTTTGCCAAGTCGTCGAGCATCTCTTCGCGGGTCTTGATACCGAGCGATTCCGCCGCTCGGTAGAGCATCTGTCCGTGGCCGATTTCGTCCTGTACCTTCGCGCTGAAGGCCATCTTTCGCTCGATGCTCGGTGCTTTTCTGATGAAGGGCCGTTCGAGGAACGCACCCATGATCTCGCTGTTGGCGTGGAACTCGAGCATCCGCGTGGCTGCCGTCCGATACTCTTCGGGGAGGTCGTCTTTCGGGCTGAACTCCCGGGGTCCAGCACGGTCTTTGACTTCGGCAACGTTCATATCTATCCTATAGATCGTGAGGAATGTTCTTACTAATTCGCCCCTATATAGACGGGTTTTATAAGCATATCCGCACAGATACGAGGCAATGATAGAGGAGTGTCTTATGGTCGAGTTTCGCATCGAGGGCGACAACTGTCCACTGGCAGATGCGAGCAGTGTCACGGGCACACCCATCGAGGCGGCCCCGCCGCTCCTCCGGGATGACCGTAATGTGTTGCTGCGGTTCAGTGCCAAGGCGAGTGAGGATCTTATCGACTACCTCGACGAGGACGACCGGATCCGCTATCTCTACCAGTCAGTTACCGATGGTCGGTATAATTACCGGTGTCTGTCACTCCAGCAGTGTGTTGTGCATAAACTCATCAGCGCAGGCTTCATGGTGGAATCGCTGACGTATCGCGACGGAAACGCGATTTTAGCTGGCGCTGTGGTGGGCCATGAAATCCTCCAGACTGTCATGGAGACGGCCGGTGAAACCGTCGGCGTGAAACTACAGCGGGTGTACGCACTGCGTGCAACAGAGGACGCCTCTATCGCACAGCAGTGGGACCTGACACCGGCACAGGAGGAAAGTCTCCGCTACGCGGTCGAGATGGGCTACTTCGTCGTCCCACGACAGACCACCGCTAGTGAAGTCGCCGCCGAACTCGGTATCAGTAAGTCCGCGTTCCTCGAACGGCTCCACCGCGCACAGCACTCGTTGTTCACACAATTGTTCGGCGGCGTCGGCGAGGGCCCGCCGGGCGACGACGGAGAGTAAAGTACCCGCGCGTGTGATGTACGACCATGCGCGTTGAAGACGGCGCTGTTCGACGGATCGTTTTCGATCGTCCCGATGTCAAAAACGCAATGACAGGGGCGGTTGCGACTGAGTTAGCTGATGCGCTCGCTGACCTCGACCCGGAGACACACGATGCCGTCGTCCTCACTGGGGACGGCGATGCGTTCAGTGCCGGCGGGGATATCGAGGCGATGAGCGAGCGTGAGGAGTCGACGACTGAAGCCTACGAGCGAGTCCGGACAACACTGGGCCGCGTGGCAAGCAATATCCTCTCAGCACCGGTGCCTGTCGTCGCGAAGGTCAACGGCGATGCAGTCGGTGCCGGACTGTCGCTGGTGGCAGTGGCTGATTTCGCATACGCCGCCGAGTCCGCACGGTTCGGTGCGTCGTTCATCAGCGTCGGTCTCGTACCGGACATGGGTGCGACTGCCATCCTCCCCCGGCTAATCGGGCTCAGGAAAACCAAAGAGCTCGCGTTCACCGGGAAGCTGATCGACGCCGAGGCCGCCGCCGAGATGGACCTGATCAACGAGGCGGTCGAACCGGCCGAACTCGATGCGCGGACAGCCGACCTGCTGGAAACGCTTCGGGCACAACCGACGGCGAACCTCGGGCTGGCGAAGGAAGCGATTCACGACAACATCGGCCAGCCGTTACAAACCGGGCTGCGCCGAGAAGCACGCATCCAGTCACTGGCGTACGATACGCCAGCACATACACATGGTGTCGAGGCGTTTCTGGACGGACGCGCCCCGGATTTCGACTAGCGGTCGAAAAAGTCTTGGGCGTTTTCGAACAGAATCTTCCGCTGGACATCCGTATCAAAGTCGGTGTCGCGAGCGAACGATTCGAGCCACGTTTCGGGGTCAATCATCGGATAATCGGTGCCGAACATCACCTTGTCTTTGAGGACTGTGCCGGCGTAATGGAGTACTTGGTCGTCGATATACTTCGGCACCCAGCCCGAGAGGTCCAT
Organism: Haloarcula sp. CBA1129; assembly: GCF_008729015.1. Taxonomy (NCBI): domain Archaea; kingdom Methanobacteriati; phylum Methanobacteriota; class Halobacteria; order Halobacteriales; family Haloarculaceae; genus Haloarcula; species Haloarcula sp. CBA1129. The sequence goes on along the minus strand of NZ_RKSM01000003.1, from coordinate 393,273 downwards.
GTACACGTTGCCCTTCTGCTGACAGATCGCTAACTGCTCTTTCTCCCACGGGAACGCGGGATGAGCGATGAGGATGTCAAGGTCCGGATGTGCAGCGGCCACGTCGTCGATAAGCATCGGGTTGCCGTACTTGACTTTCAGGCCACGGCCGCCGGCACTACAGGCCCCCAGTGTTGAGTTCCCGCCGTGGAAGACGACGGGAACGCCGAGGTCTTCGATGGTACTCCACAGCTGGTCGTGGCGTTCGTCCGAGGGGTCAAAGCCCTGTGCGATCTGCTGGAACTTAAATCCGGAGAGGTCCAGATCCTCAACACACCGAATCGCCTCCTGCACGCAGTCGTCTTTCAGTGGATCGACGCTCCCGAACCCGACGAAGAAGTCGGGATACTCGTCCCGGACCTCGGCGACGTAGTCGTTCGGGACGGGGGGATTCCCGGTGTTCGTCTCCGCGTCCCAGCCAAGCAGGACAGCGCCGCCGACACCCGCTTCGTGGTACTCCGCAAGCATCTCTTCGTAGTCCCACGTCTCCAAGTCAGTGCCAAAGCGGTCGGCGGCATCTTGCATCATTTCGCCGCCGGCGTCGTGGAGGAACTCACTGGTCGGCTGGTGTGCGTGCGTATCGAACAGTTGCCTGTCGGCTACGCCGGGGAGATCAGTTGTCACAGAGGGAGCTTTTACCCAGTCTCATAAAAATCCATGCCTGTTTGTACTGTGCAGAATACCCATCGGAGTGAACGCGTAATCGTGACGCCGATAGCTGATTCGAGAAGCGCCGCTGTTGACTGCGACAGACGGAGGACGTGCCAGTGGAACGGTCACCCCCGGCATAGCCGGGCGTCTATCCCTTACCATCTTACCGCTGGGGGGAGAAGGCACAGCTATGGTTCGTCGCAGTGTGCTGTTTGCACCGGGAGACAATGCAGAGTTGATGCGAAAAGCGGCTGGTGGCGACGCCGATGTCGTCGTCTTCGATCTGGAGGATGCGGTTGCACCGGCCGATAAAGAACAGGCGCGTGAATCTGTGCGGTCAGTACTCTCGGCTGTCAGTTCAGACAGCCACATCTGCGTTCGCATCAATCCCGTGGGCGTCTGTGCCACAGCTGACCTTGCAGCGATACTGACGGACGCCAGCCCTGACAGCGTGATGCTCCCCAAGGCTGGCTCCGCCGAGGACATCACAGCATTGAGCCGGCTTCTCGGAGAAAACGATACAGACCTCCCTGTGCTTGCGCTGGTGGAATCTGCTGCTGGCGTCCTCAACGCTGCGGAGATCGCGGCTGCTGCCCCCACCGATGCACTCCTGTTCGGGGCCGAAGACCTTGCGGCCGACGTGGGTGCGACCCGCACCAGCGACGGACGTGAGGTGCTCTATGCGCGCCAGCGGGTCGTCGTTGCGGCTAGCGCCGCGGGGATCGATGCAATCGATACGATCTATCCCGATTACGGCGATCTGGATGGCCTCCGTGACGCAACTGAGTTCGCTGCCCAGCTCGGGTACGACGGGAAGATGGCGATCCATCCGGATCAGGTCGCGGTCATCAACGACGCGTTCACTCCCAGTGACGATGAGATCGCGTGGGCCGAACGTGTCGTCACGGCCGACGACGAGACAGATGCTGGCGTTTTCGAGGTCGACGGAGAGATGATCGATGCACCGCTTATCGCGCAGGCAGAGCGCATCCTCAAGCGCGCTCGCGAAGCCGGACAGCGATAGTTCGCCGCGAACGCCGCCCGATATCTGTATTTCGGACCGATCCAAGAACGTTTGCGTGCTCTTAGCGCGGTTTGCGAGCGGCTTGACAACTTTCCGCCATCAGTCCGGTCGTATGTAGCCAACGACAACAACTATCTGGGACTCGACTGTGCTATCGTGTATGAAAGACGTCGTTCGCCAGAACTTCGATGCCAGCGTCGACGCCTACACCACATACGAGCGACGGACCAATCGCTTCACTGCGCTCGCGCGACTGCTCGCAGCCGAGATGGGCGCTCGGACGGACGGTGAGTTCGGGACTGTCCTCGATGCGGGCGCAGGAACAGGTGTGAGTACACGCGTATTCGCCGAGACAGCAGCGAACGCCATTGCTCTTGACATCAGCCGGGAGATGCTGCGTGAAATCGGGTCTGCTACCCGACTCCAAGCCGATTTCGACCACGTGCCGCTCAGGGACCAGTCAGTCGACGGCGTCGCGTTTACCGCCTCGCTCTTTCTGGTCCCTGACCCAGTAACTGCGGTACGGGAGGCCGCCAGAGTCCTCCGCTCAGACGGCGTGGTCGGCGCTGTCGCACCGCTTGGCTGGGTCTGTCCTGACGGCACGGACGTCTTCAAACAGTTCGAACGCGACTCACGCTCCCCGACCAAGACAGCGGCTATCCGAGACGCCCTCGCGGGCGAGTTCGCGACCACAACAGGGACGTGGCGGTTTTCGACGACTGCCGAAAACATCCGACTGTTCCACGCGATTCCGGCGATGGCCGCACGGCTCTATCCGAAGCTGGACACCGAAAAACGAGTGCTACAGGCCCGCGACCTCCTCAGTGCTCTCGACGGCACGTTCGAGCAACGATGGCGCTGGGTTATCGGTGTGCCCGAATAGGTAACTGGGATTCGCGGTTCGTTATCGAGCGGTCCCAGCGTCACTCGGCGTTGTCGCGTCGCAGCGACAGCACGGTGCGGTCGAACTCACAGACGAGGGTGTCGTCTGTCTCTGTGAGTTTGAACACTTCGACGTGCATCGTGACGATCCCGCGTTCACCGTCACTAGTCTCGCGTTTGTCGGTCACGGTCGACTGCACACGGATCGTGTCGCCGTGAAACACCGGATTCGGGTGCTCGACGCTGTCGTAGGAGAGATTCGCGACAATGGTTCCGTCGGTTGTCTCTGGGATGGTCAGCCCGACAGCTAAACTCATCGTGTAGAGTCCGTTGACCAGTCGCTCGCCGAACTCCGTCTCGGCTGCGAACTCGGCGTCGAGATGAAGCGGCTGCTGGTTCATCGTCATATCGCAGAACTGCTGATTGTCGCGCTCGCTGATCGTGCGGCGCTTCTCGTGTTCGATGGTCTCGCCGACCTCGAACTCTTCGTAGTAGCGTCCTGTCATAGCTCAGAGGATGGTGCCGTGTTTCTTGTCCGGGAGGTCTTTCTCGACGGTCTCGTAGAACGCAAACCGGTTCGTCAGTTCCGTTCTGAGGTCGCTGGGCGGAACGATGTCATCAACGACGACTTCGCTTGCCATTCGATGAATGTCGATATCCTCGCGGTAGGCTTCGCGGAGTTCCTGCTCCTTTTGCTGTCGTTCATCCTCGTCGTCGATCTCGGAGAGCTTGCGGGCGTAGACGGCGTTGATAGCCGCTTCCGGCCCCATGATCGCGATTTCGCCGCTCGGCAGGCCGATTGTCGACTCGGGGTCGTAGGCAGGGCCGGACATCGCGTAGATACCCGCACCGTATGCTTTCCGCACCACGACAGATTGTTTGGGTACTGTCGCCGAGGACGTGGCGTAGATCATCTTCTTGCCCTGTTCGAGGATGCCTTCTTTCTCAACCCCCGAGCCAGCCATGAATCCCGGCGTATCACAGAGGTACAATAGCGGGATGTTGTAGGCGTCGCAGGTCCAGATGAACTGAGCGGCTTTCTCCGCCGCGTCCGGGAAGATAGCCCCCGCGCGCTGGGCTGGCTGGTTTGCGATGACCCCGATTGGCCGGCCGTCGATCCGGGCAAACGACGTGATGATCTCTTTGCCGTACTCCGGTCGGAGTTCGAGCGTCGACCCGGCGTCGACGACCCGCTCAATCACGTCGAACATGTCGTAGCCTTTGTTCGGCTTGTCCGGGACAACGGCGTCGATGCCCTCCGGCGACCGCTTCGGGGCCGTCCCGCTGGTCTGGGGCGGGTCTTCGTCGGCGTTGTCGGGCAGATAGCTGATGAGTTGGGCGACGAGTTCCCGGGCGTGTTCCTCGTCGTCGGCGATGAGATCTGCACTGCCGGAGTGCTGTGCGTGGACGTCAGGGCCACCGAGGTCTTCGAGGCTGATTTCTTCGCCGGTGACCATTTCGACCATCCGGGGGCTGGCGATAGCCATTGCGCTCATATCCCGAACCATGACTGTGAAGTCCGCGAAGACAGGCGTGTACGCTGCGCCGGCGATACACGGCCCATAGAGGACACAGATTTGTGGGACTCGTCCGGAAAGCATCGAGTGGTTGTAGTAGTACTTCCCGATACCCTCGCGATTGGCGAAAAAGCCGGTCTGTTGGTCGATACGGCCTCCCGAGGAGTCCATCAGGTACAGCACCGGCCGCCCGGTTTTCAGCGCCCGCTGTTGCATCCGAAGGAACTTCTCGACACCTTTGGCGGCCATGCTGCCGCGTTTGACCGTGTAGTCGTTGGCCATGAAATGCAGGTCACGGCCCTCGAACTCCGCGGCCCCTGTGATGAGTCCGTCAGCGGGGAGCTGGTCGTCGGCGTCGAACTCCGCAAACTTCCCGTCCTCGAACAGGAACTCATCACCGAACCACAGATCAATGCGGTCCCGGACGAACAGCTTGCCCTCCTCTGGCAACTGTTCTTTATATTTTTCCGGCCCGCCTTCCAGAATCTTTTCAATCTCCTTGCGCAGCGTTTCCTCCCGTTCGGTCGGGCCGAGGTCGTCGTCGACCGGTTCCGTGGATTCGGCCCGTCCGTTGCCGTCGTACGTGGCACTGCCGACCGCTTCGCCGCTGTCAACGACGAGAGTGACGTCGTCCTCGAAATGCGCCGCGAGTGCTTCGGCAATGGCCTGTGCTTCCGATTCGGTCGCGTCGTCTGATATTCTGACTTGCATACTCACTCCTCTAATACAACCAGCGTGTCGCCCATGTCTACAGAATCGCCCTCTGCGACCGGAACGGACGCGACGGTTCCGCCCGTGGACGCCACCACGTCGTTTTCCATTTTCATCGCCTCCAGCACGCAGACGACATCGCCAGCAGCGATATCGTCACCGGCTGTGACTTCGGTCGAGAGAATGGTTCCCTGCATCTCAGCCGTAATCGCACCCGCCGTGGCCACGTCCGCTGTGCCGCCACCGGATGCGCCGCCGGCAGTACCACCGCCGGAGCCGCCACTGGCGTTTCCACCGCGCGATGCACGGGGGAGGCCATCTGTGACGACGACATCGAAGCGTCTCCCGTCGACCTCAACAGCGATTTCATCCGTCGATGCCGACAAGGAGTCGCTCCCGACCTCCTCGGTCCCCCACCGCGAAACGGCTGTGTCAAGCGCCTCGTCGTCGAGTTCTTGGTCGAGGTATTTCGTTGTGTGCGTCCCGGCGATGAAGGTGTCGTCGTCGAGCATCAACCGATGGAACGGAATCGTCGTATGGACACCCTCGACCGTGAAATGGCCGAGGGCACGCCTCGACCGAGCGAGGCAGTGGTCCCGGTCCTCGCCAGCGACGATCAGTTTCGCGATCATCGAATCGTAGTCTCCACCGATATCATCGCCCTGTGTGACCGCGTGGTCGAGACGAACACCGATACTGCTTGGCGGCGCGTACGTCGTCAGCGGTCCCGGCGTCGGCGCGAAGTCCTCGGCAGGGTTCTCCGCGTTGATCCGGTACTCGACGGCGTGGCCGTCTATCGACACGTCGTCCTGTGTGAAGTCCAGTTGCTCGCCCGCGGCAACCCGGAGCTGCCAGCGAACGATATCGATGCCCGTCACAGCCTCGGTGACGGTGTGTTCGACCTGAATTCGGGTGTTCACCTCCATGAAGTAGAACTCCCCGTCTTCAACGAGGAACTCCACTGTCCCGGCGTTCGTATAGCCGGCTTCACTGACTCCGCGTCTGGCGGCTTCGCCGATTTCCGCACGCAGGTCGGCATCAAGTGCCGGGCTCGGGGCTTCTTCGATGACCTTCTGGTGGCGGCGCTGCAGCGAGCAGTCACGTTCTCCAAGGTGACGGACGTTACCGTGTTCGTCTGCAAGTACCTGCACTTCGACGTGTTTCGGAGCTTCGAGGTACTTTTCGACGTACACCGAGTCATTGCCGAAGTACGCTTCGCCCTCGCGCTTCGCGCTCTTGAGCGCCTCCGCAACCTCAGCCTCGCTCCGGACGATCTTCATGCCGCGACCGCCTCCGCCACCCTCTGCCTTTATCGCGATAGGATAGCCGTACTCTGCACCCAGTTCGCGTACCTCGTCAGGCTCACTGACGAGGTCCGTCGTGCCGGGGACGACTGGGACACCGGCCTCCTGCATCACTGTCCGGGCCTTTGTCTTTTCCCCTAGCGTCTCCATCGCGTCGCTTGGCGGGCCGACCCACGTGACCCCATCGGTGGCCTCGACGCGGGTAGCGAACGCGGCGTTCTCCGCGAGGAAGCCGTACCCGGGATGGATTGCATCGGCCCCGGATCGCTCAGCGACATCGAGGATCGCTGTCTGGTCGAGGTACGACTCACTTGCGGGTGCTGGACCGATGTTGTATGCGTCGTCGGCGTACTCGACGTGGCCAGCGTTGCGGTCGGCGTCGCTGTAGACGGCGACCGTCTCGATACCCAGCTCTTCACACGCAGCCATCACACGGACCGCGATTTCGCCGCGGTTTGCGACAAGGACTTTCTCGAACATTAGTAGGATCTGGGGAAACCGAGATGCTGCCCGATGTGGTTGTATGCCATCTGCTGGGAGACCGGGGCCAGCCGCGTCAGGTTGATTTCACGCCACCACCGCTCGACATCGTACTCCTTCGCATAGCCCCAGCCGCCGAATGCTTGCATCGATTGCTTGACCGCTTCGATGCCAGCACTGACGGCCGTCGCCTTCGCGACGTTTGTCTCGTACCCACACTCCTCGCCCTGATCGTAGAGCCAAGACGCCTTCTCACGCATGAGCGCCGCCGTTTCCATGCGGGCGTACGCCTTGGTGATCGGGAACGAAACCGCCTGATGACTCCCAACGGGCGCGCCGAACACCTCTCGGTCGCTAGCATACTCGATAGCAGTGTCGGCGGCTAGTTTGCCGATGCCGGTTCCGGCAGCCGCAAAGCCGATGCGTTCCGGGTTCAGCATATCGACAAGGGTCCACCAGCCGTCGTCTTCCTCGCCAAGCAAGTTTTCCTCGGGGACCCGGACGTCCTCGATGAAGACCTCACAGGACTTCGAGTAGTTGATCCCGTGTTTGGGAATCGGCGACACGTCGATGCCGGGATCGTCCATATCGACGATAAACAGGCTTATGCCGTCAGTCCCGCGCTCGACCTCGTCGCGTGGGGTCGTGCGCGTGACGAGAATCATGTTGTCAGCCCGGTCCGCGAAGGTGATCCATGCCTTGTTCCCGTTCAGGACGTACTCGTCGCCGTCTTTCTCGGCGCGAGTCGCGACGTTTAGCGTGTTTGTCCCGGCCTCGGGCTCTGTGATGCCGATAGAGAAGTTCCGTTTGCCGTTGGCGATGTCCGGCAGGTAGGTCTGCTTTTGCTCTTCTGTCCCGTCCTCCCTGATACCGACGGCGGCCATACCGGCAGTGAGCACCAGATACCAAGTGCCCGCCATGCCACAGCCTTCGGCACAGAGCGTCTCCATGACCAGCCCCATCTCCTGAATGCCCATACCGGCCCCCTCGTACTCCGGCGGGACCAGCAATCCGTGGAAGCCGGCTTCGGCCAGTTCGTCCCAGAATTCCTGTCCGAACTCGCCTGCCTCTTCTTTTTCGCGCCAGTACTCCGGGCCGAACTCGGCCGCCACGTCCGCTGCGGTCGACCGAATCATCGAACGTTCCTCAGTGGATTCGAAATTCATTGGTGTTGTGTCTCTGTTATCGCTCGTGGTGCTTGATACCTTGTGTCAGGTCTCGACTTCGGCTTCTGCTTCGGCGTCGTCGTGGAGTTCTGTCCGTCGAATTTTCCCGGTCACAGTCTTGGGGAGTTCCTCACGGAATTCGATTTCGCGCGGGTACTCGTGGGCTGAGAGTTCGTTTTTCACGTAGTTCTGGATGTCCTCTTTGAGGGGGTCGGACGGCTCAGCGTCTTCGCTTGGCACGACGTAGGCCTTGACGATGTTCCCCCGCTCTTGATGTGGTTTGGGAACGACCGCCGCCTCGGCGACCGCGTCGTGTTCGCCCAGCGAACTCTCGACTTCGAACGGCCCGATGCGGTAGCCAGAGGAGAGGATCACGTCGTCTGCCCGCCCCTCGAACCAGAAGTAGCCGTCTTCGTCTTTGTGTGCAAGGTCTCCTGAGAGATACCATGTCCCGTCTTGCCCCTCGACGAACGCCCGCTGGGTCTTTTCTGGTTTGTTCCAGAACTCGGCGAAGAAACACGGGTAGTCGCCACGCTGAGCGATTTCGCCCGTCTCACCGGGTTCCAGAACGTCACCTGTTTGCGGGTCGACGATATCGGCCTCGATTCCGGGGAGTGGTTTCCCCATCGACCCGGGACGGAGCTCCATTGTCGGGTAGTTGTTGATGATCATGTTGCCAGTCTCAGTCTGGCCGTACGTGTCGAGAATCGTGACACCGAGTTTGTCCTCGCCCCACTCAACAACGCCGGCACTGAGCGGTTCGCCGATAGAAAGCGCATGACGCAAATCGAGGTCGACATCGTCAAGCACCTCGTCGTTTTCACGGAGCATCCGGTACGCTGTCGGGACCGAGAACAGGACGCTGATCGGGTATTCATCAAGTAGGTCGGCCCACTCGTCGGTATCGAACTCGCCCTCGTAGGTGAACAGCGACGCACCCCAGAACCAAGCGCCGAGCGTGTTGATGGCACCCGTCAGCCAGCCGAGGTCACCGGTCGACCAGTACAGGTCGCCGTCTTGCAGGTCAACGGCGTACTTCTGTGTTGCCGCGACACCGGCGATCCAGCGCTGTTTGTGGAGGACGCCTTTGGCCAGCCCGGTCGTCCCCGAGGTGTAGTACAGCAGCGCATCGTCCTCTCCGCTGGTCTCAGCGACATCGTACGCCGTGGTCGCGCCGTCGAGCGCGGTACTGAAAACCACGTCGTCAGCGGGCGCGCCACCGCCACGGTCAACAGTAATCACGTGTTCGACCGCAGGCGCGTCGTCCAGTGCAGCTTCGACTGTGTCGCGATTGTCAGTGGTGGTGACGACTACCTTCGCGTCGCAGTCGTCGAGACGGTACGAGATTCCATCGGGGCCGAACCGCTCGTTAACGCTTCCCCAGACAGCACCGTGTTTGAGTGTTCCGACCAGTGCCACGTAGTGCTCGGGGATTCGGGGCATATACGAAAAGACCCGGTCGCCCTGTGCAACCCCGAGATCGTCAAGGACATTGGCGAACTGGCTTGAGCGGTCAGCAAGCTCCCAGAACGTCATCTTCGACAGCTCTCCGTCGGTCCCGACCTGATAGAGCGCGACCTGTCCCCGGTCAGTCGCGTGTCTGTCAGCAACTTCGTGCCCGATGTTCAGGTCGTTCGGTGCGTCCCAGTCCGCGTCCGCGTAAATATCGTCCCAAGAGAATTCGTTCCGCGCTGTGTCGTAGTCCGGGAGGTTGTGGCTGGTCACCATACACCGCTCGGAATACCGGATTCCGGTATAACTGTACCGGTTATTTTCTTCGGTATATATATCGCACTAATAATTGGTTGTTTTCCTTTGTAGGTATTATTTCGGGACCGTGCTGCGAAAACAGTCCTGATTACGACATAGTCGAAGATATATACATGCGAGAGACACATTCAGCGGAATGGTTCGTAGGCAGTCGTCTCTTCGGTAGCGGAGTCAAGCAGTGTCGGGCTCATCCCACAGGACACGAGCCACGTCGCGGACGCCGCTCGGGAAGGAGTTCTCGAACGTGACTCGCGGCGCGATATACGTTTCCTTCCAGCGTGGGTCCCATGCCGAGTTCACGTACAGGCGCGAGCCGGTTTCGTTGTCCCGTCGGTAGTGAGGCCGTGTCGCTGCCGGTGCATCTGGCTCGCTGAACACCCAGTCGCGAGCGGGGTGCGATTTCAGCCAGAGGTCGGCCAGAACGCGGCCGAAGTCCTGTGGCGGAACGTCTTCGTCGACGATAACGACCGTGTCGAACAGCGACGAGAATGAAAAGAGGATATTCGCGAGTTGCCACTCGAAGCCGCCGTAAAGCACGTCACTGGCCACGAAACAGATCCCGAGTTCCGCCTCTGCCGGCAGCATCAGCCATTCGACCGGCGAGATGCCCCAGTAGTTGTTGAGCCGGTGGTACAGGGATGCGGCCGTCGCTAACCCCGTGAGCCGGAGATCATCTGCGAGCGGGCGACCGACTGGTGAGAGAGGGATAACCGGGGTTTCAGTTGTGCGGACGCGCTCGACCGACAGCGAGAGCGGGCCGCTCTCGACAACGTACTCCCAGCCCTCTCGGCGGTCGGAGCGAAAGTCGGGCTGGCGGTCCACAACCGTCGTCTCCATGACGACTTCCGTCGCGCTCGGGACGAGTCCGCCGTTGGTCGGAACGAGCGGGACGGTTCCGGTCACCCCACAGGACTGGATCGGCGTGGCAGTTTGGTCAGTGACAGCAAGCAGGTATGCCGTCGTGATCGCCGCCGGCGGCACGCCGAGTGCTATCGTTATTGTGGTCCCCTCAGCGACAAGCGACGACAGCGCGTCTGGAACACGCACCCTGAGCTTGTCGCCGCCTACGACCGAACCGTGGACCGGCCCCCAGTGTGTGCCGTCAGCGGTCGAAACCGATGCAACACCAAGCGTCACCGCGGGCCACGTGTCCGTTTCGCTCTGTGGGAACTGCAGGTCCTGTACGTCGATGTCTGTCGCCGAGGCTGCTTGCCCAGTGTATGTCGGCTCCGCAGTCCCGCCGGTCGGGCCGAGGGTGCTGATTGTCTCTAGCAGGTCGACAAGCGTGGCTTCCGGGTCAAGTCCGAGGCCGAGCGACAGCCGCGACCACGGCCGGGCCTCACGCTGCTGCGTCTGGTCCGGTCCGCTGAACACGCCGCTAACGAGGTCGATACCTGTGGGACGCTGGAACCGAAGTGCCGGTCCACTCGCGCGCAGCGCCTCCGCCGCCAGCACGTCAACCGGGACCTCGAATGGGCCGTCGAGTCGGACGAGGTCATCGTCGCCGGCCAGTCCACGGACGTACTGCGTGAACGGGATCACTGTGATTGCCCCTCCCGCTCGTCAAGCCGGTCGAACCGTGCAGCGTCTAGTCCCGCATCGACTAGCCGCTCCTGCGCTTTCTTCCGGGTTTCTGTGGTCGCCGTCATGTCGGGTGCGTCGCCGTCAGTCGTTGCGTCAATGTAGGCTTTGGCCGTCTTTGCCTTCGAAGTACCCACATCCGCGCTGCCCTTCTCGTCCGGCGTCTGGTAGATGTTGAGCGGAACTTTCGGCATCCGCTCGACGCCGAATTGATGGAAGTCGTCGTCCGGGTCGGCCTCAAGCGCGATCGCTGTCAGGACTGCCCGCGGGTCGAGCGGGTCGACAGCAGCGTCGACAAACACGAAAAAGTCGATGTGGAGCATCCCCCACGTCGTGAAGATAAAGTTCGCCAGTTCGTGGAGATAGCCCGGATACGGTCGATCCGTCGCGATGACCCAGACGGTGCGGGAGGTGAATCGCCACGGGACCGCCATCGAAACGTCGAATCCGGCGGCCCGGAGGCCGACAGTCGCGTCGGGACCGGCTGCGACGAGCCGGAGCGTACTGGTCGAGTTTTGCCCGTATCCGACACCGCTCCCCTCGACGCAAAACGGTATCCGCGGTTCGTGGCGGTGGGTAATCGCATCGACTTCGAACACCGGCATCGAACGTCGCGGGCCGTTCATGTAGCCGAAGTAGTCGCCGAACGGTCCCTCATCGAGGCGGTCGTCGGGTCGAACGTGCCCTTCGAGAACTAGCTCGGCCGTCGCCGGGACGTACAGATCACTGGTTTCACACTGGACAAGGTCCACAGGCGCGTTTTTCAGGCCGCCCGCGAAGGCCGCTTCGCTCCGACCTGTCGGAATCCACATGTCTGCAGTGCACTCGGCGGTGGGTTCCGCACCGATGACGACCGCGACTGGCATCGGTTCGCCCCGGGGCTCGTAGTCGTAGTAGTAGCGGTTCGGAACCTGCTCACCGGCTAGTAACAACAGACTGGCCTGAGAGCTGTCGTGGATCATCATTCGATGACTCGACCAAGTTCCCCACTCCGTGTCGGGGTCCGGAGCGACGATGGTGTGATGGTTCGAGTACCGCCCCCCGTCGCCTTCGTGAATATATGGCCACGGGAACGACAAGAGGTCGACCTCGCTTCCCGTCCGCACTGTCTCTTTACAGGGGGCCTTGTGACTCGCAACAGTTCGGGGCGCTTGCGGCGCGTTGAGGCGCTCGATCACTCGGTCGTAGTACGTACGACCTGATAGGCCACTCGGGAGTCCCAGCGCTTGCGCGAAGTGATCCCAAGGGCGAGTCTGGGGGCCGCGATACGGGTCGCCAACCAGTTTTGCCGCCATCTCTGTCCCTGCAATAGACTCGAACACCGGAATCGGGCCGTCGCGGATATTGGCGAGCATCGTCGCTGCACTTGCTTCAAGATCCCACGACACCGGCTGGTCAAACGACCGGAGCCAGCCGGTCGTGTCGAGCAAATCGAGGTACGCACGGAGCGAATTAACGGACATCTGTCACTCTCGTTTTTCGAGTACGCGCCTGAGTGGGTCGTCATCGAGGTCGTGGCGGACCTCCGCGTAGGTGTCAAGTAGAGCCGGGCGTTCTGTGGCGAGGTGGTCGAACGCGATCTCGCGAAGCGCATCGGACGTTGACTCGTACTCGCCAGTCTCGACGAGATACTGCAAGAGAACCTTCAGATCGTCGGACCGAGTATTGAGGATATTCGACGCCGTCTCCTGTTCGGCCGCCAGATGTGCCACGAGCTCTTGATCGATACCGGTCGCAGCAGTCTCATCGAGCAATTCGACGTATCTGGTCTCGCTGACGCTCTCGTGTGGCCCGGCGACGATTGTTAGCGGTTCCGGGTCAGTGAGTGCATCAGGGTCCCGGGAAATCCGAACGCGTGCCTCGAAAATGCGTTTCGTCTGGGCATCTGTGATCTGCAGTGTGGTTTCTGTCTGTGCTTCCTCGGGGAGATGGTCTGCTGACGTGATGTAGTGGCTCGACATTACCTGCCCTCAGTTGTTTTGCTGATGCTCTTAGCAACCTCTTGTTCCACTGGCATATATGTACCGTCGTCGGGACATCCTTGCACCGATTCGTGCGTCTCGGTCACAGTTTGATACCCTCATCAGACTTGAGCGTGAGCAGACGAATTCGGGCGGAACGTTCGCTGGTGGCCGGGCTTTTCGGCTGTTTGCCATCGACGACGCAACCGTCTGGACGTGCTAACAGCGGAACCAGTGGGGTGGCTAACAGCGGAACCGGTGGGGTCACGGACTTTTTTTCAGGAGTTCTGACAGGCCCGTTTTGATTGAGCTGATGGATTGCTCTAGCTCGAATTCCTTGTACTTCCCACCGCCTTTCCCCCGGTTGTACTCCGTTGAGGACACGATTCCAAGCTGTGTGAGTTCACCGAGATAGTCACGGACCGACCGCTCTGAAACCGGGTCCAGACCCTCATCACGCGCTAGTTCCTGATACGCGCCCAGAATATCCCGTGTCCGAGCTGGGGTGTCATTGTCTTCGGCGAGCCCAGTGAGTGCATAGAGAACGAGTTGCCCGTGATCAGAGTAGTTACGAATGCCCTCGACGACCTGATCAGTTTGAAGTCGTTGCCGGGCTTCGCGTACGTGGTGTTCAGTGACGAGTTCATCGTCATACTCTCGCGCAAGGTCACCAGCTTCAAGCAGGAGATCCAGAGCCTGACGGGCGTCCCCGGAGTCTTTCGCACCGTACGCAGCACACATTTCTATGACACCGTCATCGAGAACATCGTCCTGAAACGCGACGGCCTCACGCTGTTTCAGCACGAGCTGTAGCTCATTGGCGTTGTAGGCCGAAAACGACACTTCCTTTTCACAGAGGCTCGACCGGACTTTCGAGGACAGTTGGTTGCGGAAATCGAGGTCGTTCGAGATACCGATGACACCCAGCTTCGCCTCGGAGATATCACCGTTCGATCTGGCGCGGGGAAGTTTGTACAGCAGCGAATCGTCTTCGATGTGATCGACCTCGTCAAGAACAATAAGTACCGTTCCGCCCAGATCATCGAGTGCGTCGAAAAGGAATTGGTACACTGAAGCCTGTGGATATCCGGTGTTGGAGATTTGATTCGCCGGGTCACGAAGTGTGTTGACGATTGCGACCGCGGCCTGATAGCTCGAATTGAGACCATCACAGTTGACTTCGACCGTACTGAGGTCCAGCCCGTCAACATCTGCTGCATCACGTTCCAAAGCGGAGAGCAGGTACCGGGTGGCAGCAGTCTTTCCGACGCCGCTTTTCCCGTACAGAAAGATGTTTGACGGGGTTTCGTCGTTGATGACTGGCTGAAGAGCAGCGTGATACTTCTGGAGCTCCTCGTCACGCCCGACAAGCTCCTCAGGGGTCCACTCTTCGAGTAGTGCCTCGCGTTGTTCGAATATTGTGGAGGTCGGCGAAAACGTAATGTCGCTCATTTGTATGTAGTTGCAACACGAACTGTCTTAACCTTTGGTTCCGCTGCTTCCGCTGTTCGACTAAGTATATAAATGCCCAACCCCGGTACTTCCGCTGTTAGGTGAGTGGTGGAACACCTTGTTGACTACTCCCCCACCCCACTACTTCCGCTGTTAGCACGGTCGCCAAGAAGTGCCTTCTTCGAGGACCGGAACCCGATAACGCTGAGTGGTTGAACAGCGGAATTTCAGCGGTGAACCGACCACACCCACCCCACCACTTCCGCTGTTAGGCGAGAAAACGAGAATAGGCTAAGAGAGCGTGCCGTTTCTCCCGTCTGCGTAGGTCGAGTATCTCGGATTGTAACTGCGAGGGTGTTCACTGCCACTGTTAGAGCGAGTTTATCCCATAGAGCGGTCATGACTCTGGTATCTCCTGCTCCCAGTATCTCTGCCGTGAATTGTCGAAACAGAGTACACCATATGGGATGGGGGATACGCATACCCCCACCCCACTGGTTCCGCTGTTAGGACTGAGAGTCGGTGGGGATGCATTCGGACTGCAATCCGAACTACGGGCAGAATATTTCTAGAGCTAGTGAATAAGTTCAAGTGTGTCGGCAAAAAACCAGAACCGTAGCACGTTACCACAGTATAGCAAAGCACCCCCTCACATGGGGGTGGTGCCGTCTATTTATCTCCTAACAGCGGAACCAGTGGGGTGGGGGTGTGAAGCCAGTCCTGTTACAGCTTCTGAGACTGACATCTACTCCTTCCCTGCCACAGAATCGACTCAGACAATCACAACCATCCGTTCTCGAAATACACCTGATCGAAATACACCTGATGCTCTATTCCAAGCAATCACGGGGTGCGTGTATGCCCACTCATATCCACACAGTGCAGATAGTCCTCGGCGTTCCTCGCCAGTCCGCTTGCAGGCGACGACTGCACCGACGCTCAGGACCAACCGCCGATATCCGCTATGGAGTCGGCTTGCCTCTCACCGGGGTTCGAAGACGTGGACCGGCCAGTCGCTCTCGTAGTCGAGCGCAATTTCACGCTCTGTAGCCGTCGGCTCCCGTACCGTGAGCTCGACCTCGTCACCGATAGCGACATCGGCATAGTCGGCGGCCACGCGGCCAAGCAGGCGGCCACCGTCCGAGAGTTCCACGACGGCGACCGTGTAGGGCGCGTCCGCCGCGAACGCCGGCGGTGGCGTGTGGACTGCCGTGTACGAGAAGATCTGGCCTTCGGTGGACTGTGGTTCAACATCGACAGCCCGACTGCCACAGGCGTAGCAGGCCGGCCGCGGCGGCAACAGGACCTGTCCACAGTCCGTACAGACCCCACCCAGAAGTTCGCCATCAGCGAGGGCATCGAAGAAGCCCGGCAGTGTCCGCGGGTCGGTCGTATCGAGGGGACTGTCAGTCATTGTGCCTCCGCCGTCGTGAGCACGTGGCCAACGGTAACCGCGTCCGCGACGCCTCCTTCGTTGAGCAACAGGGCCGTCTCGGCACCTTCGACCGCCCGGTCGCCTGCGGCCCCCGTGAGCTGTTCGTAGGCTTCGAGCGCCTGCAAGAGCCCGGTCGCGCCGATGGGGTGACCGCGGGCCTTCAGACCGCCGCTCGGGCTCAACTGCACGTCCGTCCAGCCGTCAGCCCGCTCCGCTGGCGGCCGGTAGCTCTGATAGCCCGCTCCCTTGGGGGCGAAGCCGGCGGCCTCCGCAAGCAGCGCCTCGCAGACGGTGAATGCGTCGTGGACCTCCGCGATGTCGACGGCCGCGGCGTCGATGCCCGCTTCCTCGTAGGCCGTCTCGGCGGCATTCCGAGCACCTGCGATGTCGGTCATGTCCCGTTCGGCGACTGCGATGTTGTTCGCGGAGGCCCCGCTGCCCGCGACGCGAACTTGTGGCTGGTCGAGGTCAGCCGCCAGCTCGGCGGTCGTCACGAGGACGGTCGCAGCGCCGTCTCCGACCGGCGCACAGTCGAAGAGCTTCAGCGGTGGGGCGACGGGGTCAGATTCCATGACCGTCTCGACGTCGATCTCCTTTGGAAACTGTGCCCGTGGGTTGCGAGCGGCATTGGCGTGGTTCTTCACCGCGATCTCGGCGAGGTCGCGCTCCGTGGCGTCAGTCTCGTGGAGGTAGCGCTGGCCGAGCAGTGCGTACTGGCTCGGCGCGGTGATGCCGGAGCGTTGCTCGATGGCACGGTCAAACGCCGCCGACAGTGCATCCGTCGCGCCGCTCGTGCCTGCGGATGTCATTTTTTCGACGCCGCACGCGAGTACGGCCTCGTGTTCGCCGTTGCGGACATCCTTGACTGCGTGCCGTAGCGCGAGCGCGCCCGCGGCCGCGCATCCTTCGACCCGCTCGGCGGGCACATGACGGAGGCCGGCCCACTCGGCCAGCAGCGTCCCCTGCATGATCTGGTGTTCATAGGTCTCCGACTGGTTGCCGACGTACACTGCCTCGACGATCTCGGCAGGGTCGGGCAGTTCGTCGAACGCCTCCGCAAGAGCGACCGAAAACAGGTCGCGGCCCGGGAGGTCCGTGCGACCGAGCGGCGAGGCACCGACCGACGCGATGACTGGGTCTGGCATCTGTACGTCCCACATCTCTGCGACCCTAGTTAGTCATTCCCATTTTTTAGATAGTTGAAACATTACGCCGTCGGACCACGAACAGAAGACCGCAGGTGCCGCCGGGGGCGCTCGTCTGTGATTTAACTCCCTCCGAATCGGCGTTCGGATCGGCTTTTAGGTCGCGGTATCTTGTGTCCGAACTGTCAGTCGTCGGCCGAGGCACCGCTTGTCTGCAGTTCATGCTCGGAAAGCTCTGCGGACGGAGCGAGGAACGTGGCAGGATCGAACGCGGTCAGTTCTTCACCCTCCGAGACTTTCTCAGGCCAGTCGGGATTGGCGAGTGCACTCGTCGCCAGCGTTACTAGATCGGCCCCGCTATCGACCTTCTCGCGGGCCGCGTCAGGCGTTCCAAGCCCACCGTTGTCGATGATGACCGTCTCATCCGCGGCGTACTCGGCCGCGGCCTCGGCCAGCGTCGGTCCGTCGTCGCCAAACGCCGGCGTGGTCGCATCGGGTTCAGTAACGTGGATGTAGTCGGCACCGGCCGACGACAGTTCCTCGAAGAACACCGCTGCGGCGTCTTCACCCTCGGGCCACTGGTGGTCCTCATCAAGGGCGGTCGACTGTGAGACACGGATACCAACGACGAAATCGGCGGGCGTGGCCCCGTCGACTGCTGCGACAACCTCACGTGGATAGCGAACTCGATTTGCGGGTTCGCCGCCGTACTCGTCATCACGCTGGTTGAATTCAGCCGAGAGGAATTCATGAAGCAGATATCCGTTTGCACCGTGTATCTCGACCCCGTCGAATCCCGCTTCGATGGCGTTTTCAGCCGAGTTGACGAATGCGTCACGGATATCGTCGAGGTCGTCGACTGTGGCTGCTTTGGGCGTCGGGAATTCACCGCTCCCACCGTAGGCTTCGGCCTTTTCTCCGTCCGGTTGCACCGCTGATGGGGCGATTGTCTGTTCCCCATCGACATGCGGGTTCCCCTGACTCTGCGCACCGGCATGCATCAACTGGGCGAAAATCGGGACATCAGCGTCGTGGACTGCCTCGGTGACCTGTTGCCATGCGGCTGCCTGCGCGTCGGTCACTAGACCGGGCTGGTTCAGGTACCCTTGACTGTATGCTTTGTCGGGATACGTCCCCTCCGTGATCAGGAACGAGAATCCACCTTTCGCGAACCGCTGATAGTACTGTGCCATCTCCGCCGTAGCACGGCCGTCGTCGGTGGCGCTCACTCGTGTCATCGGCGCGAGACCAATCCGGTTGTCAAACGACAACTCATTGAGTGTCGTTGCGTCGAATACTGTCACAACGCCCGGTAAGCGGATAACACAATTAACGGCTGGTTCAGCATACGCCGAATCAGTCGCCTGCAGCTATCAAAAGTCAACGGTGCTCCAGTCTGGAGTCACACTTCTGTTTTCGTTCTGACGTGGTTGCGGGAGACGGAAGGATACCCTCCGAACGCACGGAGATAGAGGCTAGCTGCTCACTACGTGTATCGGTCAGTCATGAGGGCACTGTACAGGTACTGTCTGCTATAGAGAGCAATTATAATCATTCATTCTTCATGCCTTGCTGGCACAGGGTATGGTTCACAGTGGTGGCGGGAACGACCATGTATCGCGGCGGTCGGTTCTGAAAGCATCGGGGACTGCGCTCACGGTTGGGACCGTGGGTCTAGCCGGGTGTAGCAGTAGCAGTGGTGCTGGTGTGCGGCCGGTCAACGAAGACAGCCTCACTATCTGGCATGCCATGGGTGGTACCAACGGTGAGACGCTGCAGGGGCTGGTCGACCAGTTCCAGTCCGAGACAGGTATCAACGCGAACCTCGTCTTTCAGGACTCCTACGAGGGGGTACTGACGAACACACTGAGCGCACTCGACTCCGGCGAGGTCCCCGACGTCTTCCAGATCGACAGTCTGTTCGCCCAACAGGTCCTCGATACGGACGCCGTCGAGCCCGTTGAGAACCTGCTCTCCGACGACTATCCAGTTGATGACTTCCTGTCGAACGTGACCTCGTTTTTCACTATCGATGGGACGCTCACGTCGATGCCGTTCAATAACTCCAACGCCATCCTCTATTACAACCGGTCGGCGTTCGAGGAAGCCGGACTTGACCCGGACAGCCCGCCGACCACACTGGCGGAAGTACGCAACTACTCGCAGACGCTTGTCGACGAAGGCGTCACCGAAGCCGGTCTCACGTGGCCGAACCATGTCTGGTTCGTCGAGCACTTCTACGCCGTCGACGGACAGACGCTTCTTGACGCCGAGAACGGCCATGCCGGCCAGCCGACGACGATGCGAACGGACACCGACACGGCTCGGTCACTGTATGAGTGGTGGCATGAGATGGCTGACAATGGCCTGTTCAGCAACCCCGGAATCGAGGCTTGGGGGGAAGCAACGTCTACGTTCCTTACGGGGCAGGCCGCCATGTTGCTGACCTCGACGGCATCGGTCACTGGGATCCGGTCCGGCGCGGCGGAGAACGGATTCGAGGTCGACAACGCCTTCTATCCGACTATCGACGGCGACCGAACCGGGCCGGTTATCGGTGGCGCATCGTGGTTCGTTCCCTCCGGACTGCCACAGGGTCGCCAAGACGACATCGGCAGCTTTCTCGAATTCATGGGCCGGCCGGAGGCACAGATCACTTGGCACAAGGGGACTGGCTACTACCCGATCCGACAGACCGCTGTCGAGCAACTCGAAAGCGACGGCTGGTTTGCGGAGAACCCGATGTACCGCACCGCGTTCGACCAGCTGACACAGGCCGACAACACGCAGGCGACGAAACGGATGCTCATCGGCCCGGCTCGGCAGGTCCAGACAACGATTCAGGACATGTCAGTCGAGCTGTTCAGTGGTGAGGTCAGCGTCGACGAGGGGCTCTCCGAGCTGAAATCGGCTGTCGAAGAAGAACTAAACCGATACTACAGCTAATGTCCACGCGCGAAGTCTTCACAGACCGCCTGCAGGCCGGTGTGTTGCTGTTACCGACGATGCTCGTGTCGCTGTTGTTTCTCTATTATCCGACGGTCCGTGCGGTAGGGCTCAGCTTCTATCGGGCCTCGCTCGCTCGGGGTGACGTGTTTGTCGGGCTAGAGAACTACAGACGGTTAGCCGGCTCTTCGGAATATCTCCGCAGCGTCCTGATATCGGTCCTGTTCGCTACGTGTGTCGTTGTCGGTGTGATGGCCGTTGCCCTGTGTGTCTCCTTTCTCATCCACGAGGTCGAAGTCGGGAAAGGGCTGTATCTGGTGGCGGTTATCTGGCCGTACGCGCTCCCGCCGGCAGTCGCCGGGCTGGTGTTCCTGTTCATCGCACACCCGAACATCGGCATCTTCACGGGCTACATTGAGGCCCTTGGTGTCGATGTCAACTGGTTCAGCAACGGTCCACAGGCGTTCGTCGTCGTGTTGATCGCGGCGGTGTGGAAGCAGGTCGGGTACAATGTTATCTTCATGACAGCCGCTCTGGGAAACGTCCCCGAATCGTTGACTGAGACCGCCGAACTGGACGGCGTCTCCCGAACGCAACGACTGCTCCGCGTGTACGTCCCGATTATCTCGCCGACGCTCGTGTTTCTGGTCATCATGAACACGATCTACGGCTTTTTCGGTACGTTTGCGATGGTCGATCTCATGACAAAGGGTGGGCCCGCCGGTGCGACGAACATCCTCATCTATGACCTCTATCGGACGGCCTTCCAGTTTTACGAGTTCGGATTCGCCTCGGCGAAGTCCGTTGTGTTGTTCGTCGCTGTCGGGCTGTTGATGTACGGCCAGTTCCGGCTGAGCGACAGGTACGCCTACTACGGAGGATAATATGCTCGGATCACTTCTCACTGTGTTGACCGCCGCCGCTGAGCGCTCCCGGGCTGCGGGACGAACGGCCAGTGAACGCATCCAGCGATTCGAGACGGAGCAAGTCACGCTGCACGTGCTCGCAGCTACCGTCGTGTTTCTGATCGTACTGCCAGTGTTGATCGCGGCGCTTGTCTCGACGAAGCGGGCCGGGATTGTTACCTCTATCAGCGATTTGGCACCCGGTGGCCACGCGCTGTCGAACTACCGGCATGCCCTCATTGGTCTCGAATTCTGGCGGTTCATGCTCAACTCATTCGTGATGTCTGTTACCGTTGTCGTCGGGAAGCTGATCGTGTCGCTGCTGGCCGCGCTGGTGATCGTCTACTACAGGTTCCCGTACAAGAACGCCGTGTTCCTCTTTATTCTCTTTACACTCCTGCTGCCGGTCCCAGTCAGGTTTGTGCCACTCTATCGCTTGACGACCGAACTTGGCATGGGAAATACCGTCTTCGCGATCACTGTCCCATACCTAGCCAGCGCGACAACCGTCTTCATACTGCGCCAGCACTTCCTATCGATTCCGGCCTCGCTCGTTGAGACGGCCAAGGTCGACGGTGTCGGTCCGTTGCGGTTTCTGTGGTCGGTACTGATTCCGATGTCTCGTGCCGTCCTTGTGGGCGTGTCGGTGATCATGTTCGTGTACACGTGGAATCAGTACCTCTGGCCGCTGGTGATCGTCAACGCAGAGGACCTGCAGGTCGCACAGGTCGGCCTGAGTCTGCTTCGAGGACAGGCAAGCACCGGTGAAGTGGCTTGGTCAATGGTGATGACCGGGTCGATACTGACCCTGCTGCCCCCGCTGGCGCTGCTCGTGCTGTTCCGTCGACAGCTGCTGGAGACGTTTACGATCCAACAAAAATGAGAGGCTACCAATGACTGACGTAACCTTACAGGACGTACGAAAGGAATTCGATGGTGTCGTCGCCGTGAAAAATATCGACCTCCAG
The DNA here is from genome assembly GCF_008729015.1 of Haloarcula sp. CBA1129. Classification (NCBI taxonomy): domain Archaea; kingdom Methanobacteriati; phylum Methanobacteriota; class Halobacteria; order Halobacteriales; family Haloarculaceae; genus Haloarcula; species Haloarcula sp. CBA1129. The sequence goes on along the minus strand of NZ_RKSM01000003.1, from coordinate 371,336 downwards.
ATCCCGGACGGGGCGTTCGTGACTGTGGTCGGCCCGAGTGGCTGTGGCAAAAGCACCACGCTTCGGCTGATCGCCGGGTTAGAGCAAGCCACTGACGGCGGGATACAGATGGGCAATCAGGACGTCACCGGCGTCGAACCGAAAGATCGGGACGTTGCGATGGTGTTCCAGAACTACGCGCTGTACCCCCATATGACCGCGCGCCGGAACATCACGTTCGGTATGAAGTCAGCCGGTGATTTCAGTGATGAGGAAATCGACCGCCAAGTGAAAGAAGCCACGGAGGTGCTCGACATCGACGATCTGCTTGACCGAAAGCCCGGTGAGCTATCCGGCGGCGAACGCCAGCGGGTCGCACTCGGCCGCGCACTGGTACGGGACCCCGAAGTGTTCCTTATGGACGAACCGCTGTCGAACCTCGATGCTAAACTCCGGATCAAGATGCGGGCTGAGCTGGCGAAACTCCACAGCGAGTTCGGCACCACCACGATCTACGTCACCCACGACCAGACAGAAGCGATGACCCTCGGCGACCGGGTGGTGGTGATGAACGACGGCCGCATCCAGCAGGTCGACAGCCCACAACGACTGTACGACTATCCCAAGACTCGGTTTGTCGCGGAGTTCATCGGCGACCCCGCGATGAATATGCTCTCCGTGGATATCACTTGTGACGGGACTGAATACGAGGCTATCGGGCCGACGTTTCGCATCCCCTTACCCGAGGGCGACGGATTGGAATCAGCCGCCGGAGCAGAGGCGCTGCTGGGCATCCGCCCAGAGAGCCTTTCGCTAGCCGATTCGGCCGACAGAAACTCGTTCGCCGCTGAGGTAACCGTCACCGAACCGCTCGGTGATAGCCTCTTGTTGGAGTGTCGGACTGGCGATCAGGAGTTCAAACTGCATGCCGAACCCCGAACGGCCGTAGAGCCGGGCGACCGAGTTCCGTTGACGGTCGATGCCCAGCGACTCCATCTGTTCGACCCACAGACAGGCAAAGCCATCTATCACGCGGCGGCGCAGTCACCCGAACAAACTGGCACAATCGATACCACTATCTAGGTTTCTCGGCGGATTCTCGACTCGTCGCTCGAAGCGGGGCCACTGATTTCCTTGGCTCGGTCCGTCGCTACTTTCTCGAACACGACGACCGAAAGTAACCTCAAGATGACACGCGCTCTCAGACCGTTACAGACCCGACGGAGTAACTGGATCAGTAGCCCTTCCAGTAGCAGAGCCCTGTCTCAGCACTGTTCGTAGCCAGATTACTATACAAAATCAGTTCTGTCTGACTCGTTCGCTACCTATCGTTTCAACATAACAAAGCCAGACATCCAACCGGTATTTATGCTATATATTAATATATACATCGTCTTTACAGCCAGTTCTACCGCTGTATAACCCAAATAAACTCAAGAAAACTGAATAGTATATATTGATATGACCAATCAATAGTTATATATAGATTGTGTAGGTAATAGGCCACGGAATGGTTCGAATACCAGACATATGCCGTCGCACTGTGCTGAAAAGTACATCTGCTGCCGCACTGGGGTCCATTATTGGAACTGCGGCCGGCAGGGAAAACGATCACAGCAGTCCCGAACCCCCCATCGCTTCCACACCAATCCTCGCTGCACACCGTGGCTACCGCGGCCTGTATCCACAAAACACCATCGCCGCAGTTCAGCAGGCGGCGTACGGCGGTCGTAGCAGTCATGGGTACGATACCGATATGATGGAATGTGACCTCGTCCCTGCAGGCGGAAAACCTTGGAAGGGCGAGGACTTCGAAATCGTTGTTTTCCACGACGATAAGCTCGACAACTTGACAGATGAATCCGGGTACGTCTGGGAGAACGACGTACAGACCGTTCTGAACGCTGAAATCCGTGACAGTGGACAGACGATCCCCCGATTAGACGAGTTTGTCGAAGCCACTCCGGACAGCATCCCGCTCAACATTGAGTGGAAGGCTGCTGGTGTCTCGCCTGATGATGACGCGTCAGAATCCGCCGTTGATACTTGGGATCCGTTCACAGAACAGGCGCTCGACGTCCTCTCCAATCACGAGAACGACTTTATCGTCCAGTCGTTCCAGAAGGCTGCCCTGCAATCCGTCCAGAACTCGAACCCTGAGATTCCGATAGCGTACTTGCTCTGGGATTCAATCGAAGAGGGTCTTTCTGTCGTCCGTGAACTGGATGCGGAGTACATCCAGCCGCCGTATAATATGATTATGAACACGCCCTTCTTCAACGAGGATTACTACCTCGAAGACCCGGATTTCGCTGAGATCGATCTGGTCAAGACCGCGCATGAGGAAGGTCGGAAAGTGATCCCGTACACGATAACGACATGGCATCAGGCGGAGCAGCTGGTCGAGGCTGGTGTTGACGGAATCATCGCTGACTACCCCGGAGTGCTTGACTGAGCTTTTGGGCAGAAACGCTTTTGGAAACAGGTACTCGCCTACTGTTTCCAGACCTACTGTCCGCTTTCTACGATGGCTGCCAGCTCTGAAAGGTCGGTCACGACGTGGTCAGCACTCACGTCACTTTCTTCTAAGTCTGCCCTACTGGTAACGCCGGTTAGTGGTAGCACCGTTTCCATTCCGGCCTGATTTCCCATCCTGATGTCTGTCTCGAGTCGGTCGCCGATCATGAGGCAGCGGTCTGGCTCTCCGCCGACCCGCTCAAGCGCCATCTGAAGGATTATGTCGGACGGCTTGCCAATCAACTGGTCCAGTTCCCGCCCGGTTACTCCTTCTATTGCCCCGATCATTCCTGCTGCATCGGGTATCTCACCCTCATCTACTGGACACGTGCGATCCGGATTGGTCGCAACAAAAAGCGCATCGTTCTCAGTGAGTGCAATTAGCGCATCTTGTAGCGCTTGGTAATCAAAACCAAAATCAAGTGATGCGATCACGGTACCCGCTCGTTCTGGGTCAGTTGTTGTTTTCAGTCCAGCGGCACGCAACTCCGCTACGAGAGCGTCCTCACCGATAACGTAGATCTCGCACTCTGGATACTGCGCGGATAGATAATCCGCTGATGCAGTAGCAGACGTGATTATGTCATCACTGCTGCAATCAATGCCCAGCGCGTTCAGCTTCTCGCAATACTTTTCGCGACGGTCAATCGGCTTGTTAGTAACGAATAGCGTCGACAGCCCTGCCTCACGCACTGTGCGTACTCCTTCTGCAGCGTTTTCAACTAACGAATCACCGCGATACACCGTTCCGTCGAGATCGATGATGGCACTGCTGTATGTCATCTAAAGCAACTCTGAACGGTTACCCCATTTCGAGGTTTGATCGCCGATGCATTTGCCTGATATCTTTACTGCCATACCGCCACATATATAACAAAAGTATATTATACTTTTCCATTCTAGAATTTGAATAATATATTTTCTAAAACGAGACATATTTAATAATACAGAGAACTCAGTATATCTCTCAATGCAGAGAAAGATATATTAGACACTCCTGTCTGTGTTATTGACTGATGGTACCACCAGTTGCGATAGATATCGACGGCACGATGACGACACCGGACGGCGGGATCGACCCACAACTGTTTCAGGCACTTCAGGACTGGCCCGAGCCTGTCGTTGTTGCGACTGGCAAAGCGTTCCCGTACCCTGTTGCACTCTGTGAATTCCTTGGACTTCCGACCCGAGTTGTGGCCGAAAACGGTGGGGTCGCCTGTACCGAGGACTCTCTTGCTATTCTCGGGAACGGCGAGGCTGCTCGAAACGCTGTTTCCGAGTTTGAGTCTGAAGGGCACGACATCCAACGTGGCGAGAACGACCTCCACAATCGGTGGCGCGAAACTGAGGTCTCTGTCGCCACCTCCGTTGCGTTCAGCACGCTGTCCGAATTTGCTGAAAAACACGGACAAACAGTCGTCGATACGGGCTACTCGTATCACGTCAAATCACCGGAACTCTCAAAGGCCGACGGACTCGCGTACGTCGCCGAGGAACTGGGGCGCAAACCAGATGACTTCGTCGCTGTCGGTGACTCGGAAAACGACACCGAGATGTTCCGTGCGTGCAAGCACTCGTTTGCTGTCTCGAACGCTGACGCCGCAGCAGAAGCCGCTGCTGACGAGGTCACAGACGCTTCCTTTGCCGCAGGGACCACGGAGGCCCTCGAAACACTCCGATAGCGCTGACTGGTCATACCAATTGGACGCTGATGACCACGCCGCCGATCCCGATGAGCGATAAGTAGAGCGACTTTCGCACGACCGGGGCCAACAGTGAGCGGTTGATACTCGTTGCAAACCCGATTTTCACAAGGATACTGGAGAGCGTCCCGGCCAAAACACCCTGTGCCGCTACTGTCGGCGATATCTGACCAGTTGAGGTCAGCGTCACTGCAGTCGTTGTCGTCGTGCCACTCGATACGATTCCGCTGAGGAAGCTCGTAATCAGGAACCCTGCCGTTCCGAATATCCGCTGTGCTCCAGCGGTCAGAATCAAGACGGCGAGGAACAGTAATCCGAACTTCAGCGCGTTTGCGCTGCTAAACGGCGAGTCGAAATCCAATTCTAGGTCTCCCTCCCAGTCGCTATCGTAATATGCGAGTCCGACGCCACTGATCGCGATCAGGCCGAGTGGCAGTCCGACGCTGACAGCTGACTCGGGGACGAATGCAACGATAATCGCTAAATTACGGACCGCCATCGCTGCATCAGCTATTAGTATCGTTCCAACTGCGAGTTCCGTGATACCTGCATTGTTCTTTGCACGGCCTGCGATTTCGCCAATCACGGCGGTGGAGTTCACTAGACCGCCGAAGAAACCAGTTACAGCGATCCCCTTGCTGCCGTATCGTTGCATCACGATATAGTTGACAAACCCGATACCACTGACTGCGATCACGAGCATCCAGACCAATTTCGGGTCAATCGCATCCCATGGCCCGTAGGTCCCGCCGGGCAGGAGCGGATACACGACGAACGAGATGATCGCAAACTCGCCCGCGCTACGTACTTCTTCCCGTGAGAGCTGATTCGCAAACTCGTGAAGCTCCCTTCGAAGGACCAGCAGGAACGACGACGTTATGCCAATGATGACGCCGATCAAGACGTGATTGGCTCCAACCAATATCCCGACCGCGTACGCGACGAGCAGCGAGGTCGAAGTTGTCAGTGACAGGCCGAAATCTAATTCACCATCGTCGCTAGTCCACTGTGCGACTATCCCTCGGATCCCAAGCAACCCACCTTGCACGAGTACCAACGCCCCTCCCAAGGCGAGTAGTATCCTCTCGTCAAGCGACATTGCGGCAGCGCCGACCAAGCTTGTCAGGGTAAACGTCCTGATTCCTGCAGACTTGTTGGCCCACTCTCGTTCGAGCCCGAGCAGCATACCCAGCGCACCCGCAATAAACAGGTGAAGTATCTCAGTATCGACAGTTATCCCTTCTATACCTCCGAAAACAGCCGTATTCGCGATTGCACTCGTTACAGTCATCTTAGCTTACAAACCGTGGTTCCGTCATTTTTATATAGTCTATATACTACTATGTTCTATATGGAGACAAACATACTGATGGGTAATAGGTGTTGGCCTTGAGGCTCGCTTGAATAACGCCGTGGCCCCATGCGGAAATCGAAAATCTCCCTCACCTAGTCGATAGTATACGCTACATAACATATATTGGAATCTAATACTTATTTTGGAATCGACATTAACAGTATCTAACACTCATTATTGCAGGCTTATGTTCTTGTCAGATTCAATCATAAATACTTTTTAACCCAGATTTCGCATATGTCTCCGTCGACAATGAAACAGAACCCAGTTGACCGACGATCTGTGTTGAAAATTGGCGCTACTGCGCTCGCAGCGGGCGTTGCAGGCTGTTCGCAGGAGAGTAGCCAAAGCACCGAAGCATCTGGCGGAGACAGCACTGACAGCAGTGACGGTTCCAGTAGCGGTGACGGTAGCTCCGGACAGAGTAACAACTACCCCGAGTTCGACCCGGCGAGCCCGGAGTTCCCGCAGCTGATGCAGACGCTCATCGAGGCCGGGTTCGAGACGGGGTCCCTGCAGGACCTGAAGAACATGCAGGAACGCGAGAAGCCTCGCTACGGTAACCCGGTCCAGAGTACCCCCAGTAACGAAGACGATCTCATTGACCCGGACCGGATTGCGTTTGCGATGACGCCGACGGAGGACCCGGCAGTCTACCGGGATACGATGCAACCGCTGATGGACAACATCGCTGAGGAGACAGGGAAATCGGTCAAGTACTTCCCTCTCAACTCGTACGCGTCCCAGATTGAGGCGATGCGATCCGAACGGCTCCACGTCGCCGGGTTCTCCACTGGGCCGACGCCGTTCGCCGTGAATCTGGCTGGTGCTGTCCCGTTCTCGCTCCAGATCTCGAAAGAAGGGGACTTCGGCTATCGGCTGTGGCTTGCCACACAGGCGGACAATGACGACATCTCGTCGCTTGAGGATCTCAAGGGCAAGCGTGTCGCACACGCCGAACCGTCGTCTAACTCCGGGAACCTCGCTCCGCGTGCGCTGTTCTCGAACCAGGGCGTTACCCCGGGAGAAGACTACGAAGTCAGTTACTCTGGCGGGCACGAACAGAGCATCCTCGGAGTGGCAAACGACGACTACGATGCTGCCCCCGTCTGTAGCACCTGTGTCACGCGTGTTGCAGAGGCTGACAACATTGATCCGACGGACCTCAAAGTTGTCTGGGCCAGCAATCCGTTCCCCACGACGAGCTTCTGTTACCGCTACAACCTGAAACCAGAAATTCAGGAAGGTATCAGGGCAGCATTCCTCGAGTACGACTACTCGGACACCAAGATCGCGGAGGTATTCGGTGGTCGTGGAAAGTGGACGGAGATCGACTACGCCACTGTCTACGATATCATCCTCCAGATCCAAGAGAACAACGAGATCAAGTACAACACCGAGAACATCGAAGGCTAAGAAGAGACCCGAATAATGCTCACTGTAGATAATCTGGAAAAAACGTACGACTCCGGTGATAAAGCACTCAAAGGTGTCTCATTCGAAGTCAGTGGTAACGAGATCGTTGCGATCATCGGGCCAAGCGGGGCCGGAAAAAGCACGCTCGTTCGTAGCATCAACAGACTGACCGAGCCCACTGGCGGTCGCGTCTCGCTCGACGATACAGAGGTGACTGGCTTGGGGAAATCAGCCCTTCGCGATGTCCGTCGCGATATGGGCATGATTTTCCAAGAGTTCAATCTCGTCGAGCGCCTCACGGTCATGGAGAATATTCTCTCTGGTCGCCTAGGCTATCTCAGTACATGGAACGCGTTCCGGCGGAACTTCCCACCAGAAGACATCAGGCGCGCACGGGAGATCCTCAGTCGGGTGAACCTAGAGGGCGTCGAGAACAACCGTGCAGACGAACTCTCCGGTGGCCAGCGGCAGCGCGTCGGTATCGCCCGTGCCGTCATTCAGCGGCCAAAAATCCTGCTCGCTGACGAACCGACGAGTGCGCTGGATCCTGACACCTCCCGAGAGGTCATGAGCCTCCTGACAGACATCGCTCATGAAGACGATATCCCGATCATCATCAACATCCACGAAGTCGACCTAGCGATCGACTACGCGGACCGGATCATCGGCCTCAGCGACGGTGAAATCGTCTTTAACGGCCCACCGGACGATCTGGATCAGGCAGCCAGAGACGAGATCTATCGCGGTGGTGAATCCATTGCGGACCGCGAAGAGCCGAGTGCTAGTAGCAACACCGACTCTGACGACGTCATTGCTGAACGAGGTGACTAATCAATATGGCTGCTGAATCTGGATCGGCTGTTGAAGGATCGTGGGAGCGACCCACAGCCTTCTACAACAAGAAAGTCAAGTATCTCATCTACGGGCTTATCTTGTTGTTCTTCGCGTATAGCTTCTGGAACCTTCGGATTTCCCCCAGCCGATTTCTGCGAGGAATTGGCGCCGGTGTCGAGCTCGTCTCGAGTATGCTCCCGCCAGCGTACACTCCGTCGCAACGGGAACTCCTCATACAGGGTATCCTCGAGAGTATTGTGATGACGATTGTCGCCACGACAATCGGTATCATCGTCAGCGTGCCGGTCGCTGTCATGGCTTCCAACAACCTCTCGCCGAAGCCAGTGTACTACGTCGGTCGCAGCATTGTTGCCGTCACGCGCTCACTCCACGAGCTCATTGTTGCGATTGTTATGGTCAAAGCGGTCGGGTTCGGTCCGCTCGCTGGTGTCCTAGCACTCGCTTTCAAAACTATCGGATTCTTCGCGAAACTCCTCGCAGAGGAAATCGAAGATATCGACCGTGGGCAGATGGAGGCGATCACTGCTGTCGGCGGGACGCCTGTCCAGACGTATGTCTATGGCGTTCTCCCACAGGTAATGCCCCGGATTGTTGGACTGTCGATCTACCGGCTGGACATCAACCTCCGTCACAGCACTGTCGTCGGGATTGTCGGAGCGGGTGGTATCGGGATCACGCTGCTGAACTCCTTCGATAAGTACGATTACCAGTTCAGCATGGCGATTATCGCTGTCATCGTGGCGATCGTCATGGTCGGTGAAGGTGTCAGCGCTCTCGTCCGGAGGCGGATCCAATAATGTCAAACAGCACTGACTCTTGGAGTCGGTTCGATCGACGTGAGCGCTTGCTCCGGTTCTTCGGGCTGCTGGCCGGACTTGTCATTCTCGTCGCAGCTTGGCGCGCCATGGAAGTGAATTACGGCTATGCCGTGACTGCCCCGCGTGAGCTGGCCGACCTCTTCGGCCGGATGTATCCTCCTAATGTGGGATACTCCCGGAAGATTGTGGGGCCGCTGCTCGAGACAATCAATATCTCGATTCTCGGCACGGCACTGGCCATCGTGATGGCCGTCCCAGTTGCGTTCCTCGGCGCCAGCAACACGACACCCAACAAGCCCGCGTACCTGCTGGGTAAGTTCATCATCTCGTTTACCCGGTCGGTCAACGTCATCATCTGGGCACTGATCTTCGTGGTCATCTTTGGACCCGGGGCCCTCGCTGGCGTGCTGGCGATCTCGATCAGGTCAATCGGATTCACTGCAAAGCTAATCGCGGAAGCTATCGAGGAAATCGACCGCGGGTCTGTCGAAGCGATCACTGCAGCTGGGGCATCACCCGTTGATGTACTCATCTACAGTATCGTTCCACAGATCAAGCCGGCGTTCATCAGTGTCGCGACGCTTCGCTGGGATATCAACGTCAGAGCGTCGACGATCATTGGGTTCGTCGGTGCAGGCGGTATCGGCGTCCCGCTACAGACCGAGATTAATTACTTCAATTGGGAAGCAGTCCTGACGATTCTCATCTCGATTCTGGGCCTTGTGCTCATCAGTGAAGCTATCTCGGCCTATCTGCGCAAGAAAGTAATGTAGGCGAGCCTCCAGCTCGTATCGCCTACTATTCTCCGTCTATTTGGGAACATAATATTATAGAATACCTGTCAAAAGACTTATGTGTTTGCGGTATATATAGCCAGTGGGGCCAACGCCAGTGTCTGCCAACCTGGTTTTCCCCTTCTCCGTTTTGCAAATCCCAGTATCTCTGGATACAGCGTCACGAGGCAAGTCATTCTGGAAGGAGAATAGGACATCGAGGCCTTGCCACGGTCCGAATACCTGAGTGTTCTTCTGGGGTTCGCTTGTTGGTGCTCGTCGCGGAAAACTTGACCACGATAACTCCATCATAGCCAGATCGACGAAGAAGTGTTCAAACCACTCTGTAGCCGCTTCGCTGCTGGCGAGACACGGCATGACGCCAGTCGAACTTCCCGATAAGTGTCACGAGGATCTCCAGTTCCTTACTTCAGGGTAGTAAACGAATGGTGGGCAGCCGGGGGGAGTGGCGTGCAACACCATTCAAAGTCGTCATCCACGACGACAGGTTCTGGACTCGGGCCAATCGATGATTTGAGTTGGATTCGGGGAAATGGAGCAAGGACCAGAACCCAACTGACCGATATACATTTGGTAACAAAAACTCCTGTGATGTCTGCTTGCAGTTTATCGGTTCTGCGATTGTTGCGCGGCAACGAACGCGCTATCGGAAAGGGTGAATTGCCCAGCTGATTGTCAGCGGAAGCGTCGCAGGTACGACCATTTCTTCGCAGGAAACACCGGCGAGAGTCCCGGAATGACTGTCACTCTTTCGGCCGTCTCGCAAGCTGTTACTTCCCTGTTAGAAAACCACGAGCCGAGTGCTGGTGACTCTTCAATACCTGTCTTGCGGAACGACTATCGCCACCTATTCCGGGAGATAAAAATCGGATTTCGGTTGCCTGTGCGGGGACGAGTCCCTGAGCTTGGCGATTTTGGATGGGTTTCGATGTCGAACGATGACGACGTCGTAGGCGTCGTCCGATGCGATTGACCCCCCAACGCTGCTGATGCCTGTGACGAGATGGCCGGCGTTTTCGCTTCCGATGAACACCATTGACGCGTCTTCTCTCTTGGCCAGCTTGCGAATGGCTTTCGCGACAGCCCCAGCCGGCGCGTATCGATCCACGACCGTATGTCGAAAATCAGAACTCGGACACAGGTCCATCACCTGTTCGTGTAGCGAGGTGACGACTGTCTCTAGGTCGAATTCCTCGTTTGGCTTGAGCCAGTCGCGTTCCCGAGCGTATTTCGCATTCCCTTTCCGGATGACGCTGACGGCCAACACGTCCTCCTCGAAGACTGTGCCGAACTCCGTCGCCCGGACGAGTGCTGCCTCAGCCAGTTCGGAGCCGTCGAACGGCACAACGAGTGTCATGTGCCGACTATTGGGGCGGAAGACAAGTAACATTCCCTCCATTCTTACAACGCGAGAAGGGACGCTAGGGGCCAGTACCGGATCCAGACCCGAGAGCACCCACACGTAGAACGGTCGTCCATCAACTCCCGAGGGACAACCGTTCGTCGCCCATCCGCTTGCCCTGCGCAACGAGCCGCTCTCCGTAGTCGGTCCGGGCCTCGTCCCAAGACGCCAGTGCGCCTCCAAGCGAACTGTGGCGGCCGAGGGCAGCCTTGAGTTCAACGGCGTCACTGGCCGCCTTTGCAGTGCCGGCAGCAGTATGCGGTCGCGCGACGAACGCCGCATCACCCAGCAGACAGGCCCTGCCGACTGTCATCTGGGGGCTCTGGAGATCGTAAATCGCCTGCACAAAGGGGGTTGCTGTTGTTGCAACGAGGTCGGCAAACACAGGTGGCAGTATCTCGGTCGCCCGCTCACGCTGGCGAGTTTCGACGGGATCTTGGAGCTGTCCCGGTGAGACGCTGAACTGGTGGTTCGTGCCAGTCGTGTCTGTGAAGACAGTCTCACGCTCTCGCCCGGAGAGTGTGTCGTACCAGACCCAGTTGAGACGGCGGTCTCCGGGGGCTGTGCTGCCGTCTCCACCGGGGATGAAGTACGCGAGAATAAGCATTCGTTCCCCCTGATAAAACGTGAAACGGCCATCGAACGCGTCGATGACTGTGTCCGAAAGGTCTGCTTCCGGGACGACACCACGCCAGGCGACGTAGTCGGCAAACGTAGCCTCGGTGTCGGGAAACAGCTGCTCACGTGCTGTGGACTGCCCGCCGTCGGCAGCGACGACCAGCTCTGTGGTAGTCTGCTCCCCATCGGCGAATCGAACCGTGCCGTCTGTGGCCCTGATTCCCGTGACCGTCCGGCCGGTGTGGTACCGGTCATCCGGGAACGCTGCCCGCAACTGTCGGTAGACCGCGTCCCAAGACGTAAACACCATCGAATCCGCTTTTGACGTCCGAACATCGCCGTTAGCAGTCAGAAAGCGACGTTCACTGGCTCGGGTGGTTATGTTTGTCGGGTCGACGATGTCGTGACGTGAGAGGAACTGGCGAATTGATTGTTGGGCGACGATGCCGCCGCCGCGGCTTCGGAGGGTGCCAGTCGATTGCTCGGCGATAGTTACGTCGTGGCCTGCACTGTCGAGAGCGATGCCGGTAAACAGGCCGCCCATCGACCCGCCGGAGATGGTAACAGACACGGAATCGGCTGGTTCGTTGGCGAGGTCTTGGGACACAGACCTCTTCAGCGCCTGCCGTATGAAAGGCCACTGGTTTGCCGGGCAGTGACACGCTCGCTCCCGGATATCAGCTCTGTGCGGCTCTAGTGACGCTTTTGTGATGATTTCGCTGTAAATCGTTCTGCTACGGACTCGCGGCGGTGACATCGAACCGAGTCGGACTATTAATGTCAGTCTACACTAAACACGACGTATGCGAGTCGCGGCAGTCGGAATCGGCGGCGCTGGGGGCCGGATCGTTGAGCGGCTGTGGCAGGACAACAAACGCCGCGATACGACGTATCTCGGGGCGGCCTGTGCCATCGATACGGACACCGAAGCGCTCGACGAACTCGACGCACTCCCGGACGACCGGCGGTATACCTTTGGACTCTCCGAAACAAATGGGACTGGGACGAACGGGGACCGGACGACTGGCACCGCCGCCATCGAAGACGAACGGCTCGAAGTACGACGGGCGCTAGACCAACTGGTAACGAGCGACATCGACGCCATCCTTCTCGTGGCCGGGCTTGCTGGCGGGACGGGCAGTGGCACTACGGCCCACATCGCTGCCGCACTCCGAGAGATTTACACGATTCCCGTCTACTGTCTATCGGTGTTGCCTGCCGGCAGGGACAACGGAGCAGCCACAAACACGCTCCAAGCACTCCGGGCGCTGGAAGCGACCGTCGACGGGCAGATACTGTTCGACAACGACGTGTGGCTTGGGAGTGGGCAGACGGTCGAGGCAGCCACCGAGACGCTGAACGAGACCGTTGTGACGCGGCTGGGTGCGTTATTCGCAGCTGGTGAGGCGACGGCAGCCGATGCTGTGGGCCAGAGTGTCGTCGACGCCAGTGAGATAATCAATACCTTCTCAGACTCGGGTTTCACAACGCTTGGCTATGCCAGTCAGGAACTGCAAGCGAACGATGGCCGCGATAACGGGACAGTTATAGACCAGCTCAGGAACCGTTTTCTCGGCGGCGAATCCGAGGATGTCGATGAAATCGAGGCATACAACGCCGTCGAGACGACACTTCGCCGAGCGGTGCGTGGCAAACTGACGGCGGAGTGCGAACTAGATTCAGCCGACAGGGCTCTGGCCGTGTTTGCCGGGCCACCCGCGTGGTTGATTCGGGATGCCGTTACAGACGGTCGGCGATGGCTCACGGAGGAACTCCAGTCACCGGAGGTTCGGAGCGGTGATATGCCCACGCCCGACCGGGACACGTTGTCGGTACTGGTCGTGCTTAGCGGCGTCACAGAACTCCCGCGCCTGACGGAACTCAAAACGCTGGTCGAAGACTCAAGATGAGGAGACTGCATTTGTACCAACTGGAGGGGACTCCAGTTAATCCTGCTTCTACCTGAGAGGCAGCAAATCTCACCCAGCAACGTCGGTGGCCCCGCCGATGGGACCAAGACGGCCGGCCTTTACTGTGGACGAGCAATGTAGATGCTCGGGTAGAGCGACCCCTATCCGGCGAGGTCACTGCTGGAGAGATAGCCAGCATAAACCCCTTCGTCGGCAAGGTAGAAGCCCTCCATGTCTCTGGTGGGCAACTACGGACCCTCTTGATGCGGCCTTCCGTCCCCACCGCGACGACGGACGGCTCTGGCATGGCGACGACAGCGGGATGACCGTTGAGTTCGATTCTGAGACTGGACGGCTAATCAGTGTGGCAGTCAACGGCCAGAATCTGGAAGTCAGTCGAGAGTACAGACTCGCAACCAACTCCTCCGTCACAGCCAGCGATGACTGGCCGATTCCACACGAAGCAACCGCCGATTCGTTCGGTCCCCCGTTCAAGATCGCCGCAGACTACGCTCGCGAAGAGGGTATCACTGTCCGAGTAGGGGGACGACTCCGAGACTGCTGACTAGTTCTCGTTATGGATGGTCCCTTCTGTACTGCCTCCATCAGGCACCGACTGGCTTAGAACTACCCTGTAGTAACCAACAATACTTGCTAGCAACAGGCCTTGTTTAGACTCTTTCATAGACTGCCCCTATTCAGTCGATGTTCGGCGCAAGGATGGCCACAGAGACGTTTCCGCCTGCGTCTCTCGTGGCATAGATGTCACTGCTGGTGAATACCTTCTTAACGGTACGAAGTAAATGACCGCGCATGGGACTGCGCTGTGAGCTATTTGGACACGACTTCGGGGAGTCGACGATAGAGAAGTCGTATGACGAAGGCAAGCGCGGCACTGTTCTGACTGTTCGGGAATACAGGTCTTGCAAGCGCTGTGAGCATATCTGGGATATCTCTGAGAACCAAGGCCTGATATCGACCATAGAAGACTCGAAAGCAAATAGCGAGGAGTCGGATGACGTCGAACACAGAACCGAAACCAAGCGGCAAACGGGGGTGGGAGAGCATGCAGAGGACAGGGCTGAAGCGACAGACCCGATGCAGGCGACGGACGAACCGGAACCGACCGATACGCCCGCATCGACGGTGACCGTGTCAGACAACGTGGCAGAACCATCTCCAGATGCGGAGGCGAGTGGCGAGCCATCAGCGGCGACCGAATCGGCGCGTCTGGAGACGACCGATGACGCCGTGATACTGCCTGCGTCAGAGACACAAGAACCGGATGACGACAACTACACGCCGCCGAATAGTGACGGTGCAGTCATCATTGATGATGCTGCTACAGGCACGGCAGACTCGTCGTCTGAAACCCCCGAAAAATCGGATACTGGCAACGGTCGAGACGGGCATTCGCATACGGCGGCCCACTCAAAACATACTACAAGCGACTCGGTTCCGACGTATCAGTGTCCAAGGTGTGGGTTCGAGCTCCCCGTGAGTAAATCGTCGTTCTTTACCGGTGATGTGTGCCCACAGTGTCGGGTCGGCTACCTCGAGGACGTAGCGGATAGTGAGTCGTCGTCGCCCGATGCGGCGTAACTTCGTGGAGAGGTGGTCGATGTCAGCCGGTATTTTCGCGACTAGAGTCCGTTCAGTAGTTTTGAAACAGTAGTTTTCGGACGTCGTCTTTCGTCCGTGCGCTTACCGTGGAACCGTCGGGGAGTGTGACTTCGTATGGTTCGTCATTCTCGTCTGATCGGGTCCACTTCTCGTCATGTTCGGTTAACAAGCGGTTGGCAGCGGAAAGAGTGTCACTCGGAGTGTCGTCAGGTGCCTCGGTCGACTCGGCCGCGTCGGAGCTTTCGGTGGTGTCGGGCGACGAACTGGTCTGTGTCGACGTACTGTTCTGTGCGACGCCGTCGTCTGGCATGTCCCCTGCCCTAGTTGGGTTGGCGGCCGCCTCACCCTCATCCCCTTCGTTCGCTCTTTGTTCAGGTTCGATATCCGCGAGGCGAGCCGCAAGTTCACTCGTTCCAAGTGCTGAGAGGAGTTTCCCTCGCATCTCGTCGGCCTCAATACCGCTCCCGGGAACTTCCGGCACCTCAGACGCAATGTGTTGGAGCTCCGGATACTCAGCCGAGGCAATACGCTCGTAGTCGGTACGGCCTATGCCTTGCTCGTCTTCGAGCTTGTCCGGCGGTGTGTATGTGTCGAGGAGGTAGTCAACGACATCTTGCGTGCGAATATGACCGTATGTCTCGATGAATGCGTCTTCAAGATCATCCTTAACCGATGCCAAATCCGCCTGTTGCGTGTCTGTAATCTCGATCTCCGGCATTGCCTCCACCATCGGTCGCCCATCTCATAACTCGTTCCCTAAACGGCGAGAACTGACGGAACCATTGTATAGGAGAGACACGCATAGTGTAGTATGCGGTGTCCCCGCTGCGACTCCGACCTCAGCACGTATACGCTTGCGACCGCCGACCAGACAGCGATCGTCTGTGAATCGTGCGGCTTCGCGGACATCTCTGCGTCGCATCACAACGAGGCATCCCCTCCAGAGTCATGGGAATTCGCTCTCGCTCGTTTCAACCAGCATCCTGATTCTAACCTCGGTAAACCCGAAAATACTGGCCGTACACCCAGCGTTCCGATTCCAGAAAGGGACGAGCCCACAGACCGACCAGAGTTCTCGCTTGAACAGGCTGGTGTCGCGGTGGGTGTCTCTTTAGGGTCTGACGTGAACAAGCTCCGACAGGATGCCGCTGACGAACTGAACCGCGTTATCGACGAGAGGGAAACTGAACAGCGCAGAGCGGTTACAGCCAAATGCGACGAGAGCGACGAAAACAGTCAAAATACGGAAACTGAAGCCGATAAAAACGGGGCAGAAACCGAGTAGCCTCCGACGTCGGTTGTATTACCTGAAACGAGGACCAGTAGTGTATCCCGACTGACGCCGGTGAACCGTGCTTCTATTCGAGACCAACCGTTACTCGGCGGTGGTGTCAGGTTCTTCGGTCTGCTCGCTTTGCCCCTCGCGCTCTTCTTCCGACCGCGCTGCGACGAGTGCACCCTGTGCGACACTATATAGTGGATTCTCGGCTTGGCGGACGTCACTGATCGAGAACGGTATCTCAGATTCGTTGATCCGTTCGGCAAACAGCTCTTCGAAGCCGTCAGGACTGGATGTCCCACCAGTCACGACGACCGGGACATCTAGTCCCTCCTCGACATCTTCCTCATCGACCTCACTGATGATGTTTTCGATGACATAGTCGAGCAGATTGTCGTAATAGATACTCAGCGCACCTTCGATACCGCCGACGTCCGTCTCGAAATTGAGCGCGAAGTCTTCTTCTTTAACGGAGGTAACCTTATCTACGGGTGTGCCTGTTGCCTGTGCAGCCTGCTCGTCGATCCAGTCGCCACCACGTGCGATAGAGAACTTCATTACGGGGACCGCATAGTATGACAGACAAACGTTGGTCATTCCGGCGCCAAAGCTGATACCGAGTCCGGTGAACTCACGATTTGCAAGCTCGGAGTAGATGACGGCCATCCCTTCATTGATCGGTTCTGGGCTGTAGCCCATATCAGTGAGCAGGGATTCGATCGTCTTCTGATGATACAGTGTCGAGACATCGGCATCGATTGGGTCCGCAGGAACCGAGAAAAACAGGCGCTCGTTCGGGAACTCCGGCTGTCCCACCACCTGTTCAGTAATGAGCTTAATCATCGGGATCGCTGATTGCTCGTCGCTTGAGAGTATCCCGGCTTGCATCGGGCGGCGTGTCTCCTCACTGAAGATGTTCGCGAAATTCAGGGCGTCATCGCCAACGATGTAGACCCGGTCATCCTTGCGGATGTGGAGAACATCACTTCTCGACAGCATCTGTTCGGCCATGTCGCTGTAGTCAATTTCGACGAAAGAGTTCCGCTGCTGCACGAATACCGTCTCGTTACCGTCTTGACGTGCAGACAGGAGGTTCATCGTACCGACATCGAGACCTTGGGGCATACAGTTGTATTCCTCCCACCAAGTTGAAAAAACTATCCTGTTTTGTTCCAACAAGTAACCTTTTATTTATGAAAACTCAGATTGACTGACTCGTAGGGACATAATAATACGATCACACTCACGCAACGAGAGAAGCACAGCGGAGTGTCTGTGGAGGAGTTCAGTCCGCTTATTCAAAAAACCATGACCGAAGACGACTAACAATGCCTTGTTGCTCTTTGACACCGGTTTCCACATCGTCATCTTCGCCCTGCTCATTTCGAAACTGCGTGAGAGCGTTGACCTGATCTTCGGTGCCGGCGCTTCGCTCAGTCTTTGATTGGCCACCCTGTAGCTGCCTGAGCCCATCCACCGCGTCATCAACATCATTGCTGTCGGCTCGGGTCGTGGTTGCCTCAGAATTCTCGATAGCCGTCCGATCGAGGTCCGAGTCCGTTTCTGGCATATCCAGATTTAACCGCTTAGTTTTGGGCTGCTGTTCGACGCCACCCCACGATAGTTCCGCCCCTTCTAGTGCCTGTTCGATATCGTTGTCCACATCTGCTTTGCTGACAGACTCAGACTCGCTCTCGGCCGACTCAACCGGTTCAGTTGACTCGCCTGTGCTTGTCGCTTTCTCGAGGTAGTGTGCAACCAGCGCCGCCCCTGTCGAGGCCGCAAGCATGACCAGCCCAGTGGCGTAAACGCTGATTGTCCAGACGCTACCGTTGATTCCGCCACTATTCGTCCATCCATACGGAAAGACATCAACCAGAATTATGGTTGCGGCGAGACAGAATAACGTGCCAGCGGCACTAACGATCCGAGTTTTGAAACCGACCGGGAGGAGCACGACGACGCTCAACAGCACGGAGGGCAGTCCGATGAACCCGACGACGAGCGCAACCTCACGAATCTGCCAGTACAGTGTGCTCCCGGATTCTAGAACGTTACTGTACAGAAAGAGGCAGAATCCGACGATGGCAAGCGTGACCCCAGCGAAGAAGAGGCCAAATCCAACATAGATGTCTCGCTCTTTGGCTGGTTCACCGACATATTCGCGATAAAGCGATGTAAGCGTGTCACGATAGCCCGACACGGGATCGGCAGACTCGGGGGACCTGTCCGATGTAGATGCAGAGCTCATTCAATTTGTTATTTCGTTCGGATGGGTGTTAAAGATAGGCTTACCCTATCTCGTTCAATCCTGCCTGCAAGGGGGAGGGGAAGATGCAACACGCTGGTTCAGGTACGCGAGGGAGTCACTCCTTCCTTGATTGTGATCCCTTCGTTCTGAATGTGGATGAAAATAGTCTGTTCGGGTTCATCAGAGACTGTCACGGTAGCGACTGATTCGTGTTGTTGATCGAGAACGGCTTTAACCTTGTAGCAGCCAGCCTGTAGCAAGTTGACCGAACAGCCGGACTGGCCTGACAAGAGCTGATAGTGTGCCGTATGACAACACACTTTGTTGTCGTCGTATATTTCTATGCCGATATCACGCTTGGTATCCGTGGTGTTTCTGACGTGGAGGTCTTCACGCGCCAGACGCCACTGTTCACTGGTCGTCGAGAGAAGCTTACGACTGCTGGAGGGCATGTCGACATTGTACCTATGCTGCAGTTACGAATATGTCTTTTGGATGGACAGTACTTTCCCATGTCACTAATATAATACACATGTAATATTAATATGAAATGGTCTTCAAATGATACTTATTCAGGTCTAATCTGGTAACTTATTTCTCAAATATCTCGGAAGCACAAGAAGCTAAATAACAGTGCAGAGCACACGAAACTGGGGCGTCGATGTCAGGGTGTCACCCACAGACGCACAACACGCCTCCGTGACTACAAATACGTAGCAACGCCCCACCGGAGCGACCGTCGTCTCTGGGGGCGGCCGTACAAGGATTGGTCAATATGGTTCGACGGACTGCATAGACAGCCCTCTCAGTGGCCGGGTCGCCCGCACGAACCGGCTACCTAATGACAGGTTCAACCGGTAGTTACTGACCGGAGAAGCCTCCTTGGGAGTGGCTACGCTGTCGCATCAGTGGCGAACCGTCGCCGACAGCGACGACTCTGTCCTCGACTCGCGGCGTTCAACCAACATCGATGACTCATCACGACAGAACAAGTGAATCAGGTCAGGTTAACCGGTAATGCTCTGTGAGGTCTTGATAGTGTGTATGCGACACATATCCTGTGTGACGGCTGAACACGGCCGGTTCGAGACCGTCCATTTATATACTCCCCTCCCATCGGATATGATGCGAAGGTCGCACCGGGCAGCGAGCCCGGGTCGACACGCTCGGGTGGCCACCTAGGTCGGCCGAGCTACGAGAAATTCTCGCCTTCCCTTCTGGGGTTGGCGAGGTTTCATCCCATGAGGATTCCACCCCTGCGGTCCGCCGTCAAGATGGAATCTGATGTGAGCCCACGGACCCATGCAGTAGTCAACACTGGCGTAGGAACCAGTGTGTTAGCTTCCGACGGAGTGCAACCACTTCCGCCGCTGATGTATATCAGCACATTCCGGTTGATCCTGCCGGAGGCCATTGCTATCGGAGTCCGATTTAGCCATGCTAGTTGCACGAGTTTAGACTCGTAGCATATAGCTCAGTAACACGTGGCCAAACTACCCTACAGACCGCGATAACCTCGGGAAACTGAGGCCAATAGCGGATATTACTCTCAGGCTGGAGTGCCGAGAGTGAGAAACGTTCCGGCGCTGTAGGATGTGGCTGCGGCCGATTAGGTAGATGGTGGGGTAACGGCCCACCATGCCGATAATCGGTACAGGTTGTGAGAGCAAGAGCCTGGAGACGGTATCTGAGACAAGATACCGGGCCCTACGGGGCGCAGCAGGCGCGAAACCTTTACACTGCACGACAGTGCGATAGGGGGACTCCGAGTGTGAGGGCATATAGCCCTCGCTTTTCTGTACCGTAAGGTGGTACAGGAACAAGGACTGGGCAAGACCGGTGCCAGCCGCCGCGGTAATACCGGCAGTCCAAGTGATGGCCGATATTATTGGGCCTAAAGCGTCCGTAGCTTGCTGTGTAAGTCCATTGGGAAATCGACCAGCTCAACTGGTCGGCGTCCGGTGGAAACTACACAGCTTGGGGCCGAGAGACTCAACGGGTACGTCCGGGGTAGGAGTGAAATCCTGTAATCCTGGACGGACCACCAATGGGGAAACCACGTTGAGAGACCGGACCCGACAGTGAGGGACGAAAGCCAGGGTCTCGAACCGGATTAGATACCCGGGTAGTCCTGGCTGTAAACAATGCTCGCTAGGTATGTCACGCGCCATGAGCACGTGATGTGCCGTAGTGAAGACGATAAGCGAGCCGCCTGGGAAGTACGTCCGCAAGGATGAAACTTAAAGGAATTGGCGGGGGAGCACCACAACCGGAGGAGCCTGCGGTTTAATTGGACTCAACGCCGGACATCTCACCGGTCCCGACAGTAGTAATGACAGTCAGGTTGACGACTTTACTCGACGCTACTGAGAGGAGGTGCATGGCCGCCGTCAGCTCGTACCGTGAGGCGTCCTGTTAAGTCAGGCAACGAGCGAGACCCACACTTCTAGTTGCCAGCAACACCCCTGCGGTGGTTGGGTACACTAGGAGGACTGCCATTGCTAAAATGGAGGAAGGAATGGGCAACGGTAGGTCAGTATGCCCCGAATGGACCGGGCAACACGCGGGCTACAATGGCTATGACAGTGGGATGCAACGCCGAGAGGCGAAGCTAATCTCCAAACGTAGTCGTAGTTCGGATTGCGGGCTGAAACCCGCCCGCATGAAGCTGGATTCGGTAGTAATCGCGTGTCAGAAGCGCGCGGTGAATACGTCCCTGCTCCTTGCACACACCGCCCGTCAAAGCACCCGAGTGGGGTCCGGATGAGGCCGTCATGCGACGGTCGAATCTGGGCTCCGCAAGGGGGCTTAAGTCGTAACAAGGTAGCCGTAGAGGAATCTGCGGCTGGATCACCTCCTACTGACCGGGATCAGGGCTTTGCCCTGACCCACCTACATTGACTGGTGACCACAAGTCACCGCGAGTCGGTAAGCGCCGACTACTGCATGGGCCCGCTGGGCTCACACGACCTATCCGAGGCGGATATCCCCTCACGGGGATGTCGGGTGCAACTCCCGACGGGTCCGTACTTCGTACCACCGCCGAATCCGTCCCCTTAAGTGTGGGACGGCGTTCGAGTGTGGTACGACGACAGATGCACCAAGCCGGGTGAAACCGCGCTTGGGAAGGGTCGATTCGCCCACCATCTCCACCTTGGGGGCGAGAATGAAACCGTGTGTACGTGCGATCCAGGCGTCCACTGGACTCGTTCAGTTGAACGAGTCACAACGACGTTGGCTACTATGCCAGCTGGTGGATTGCTCGGCTCAGGCGCTGATGAAGGACGTGCCAAGCTGCGATAAGCCATGGGGAGCCGCACGGAGGCGAAGAACCATGGATTTCCGAATGAGAATCTCTCTAACAATTGCTTCGCGCAATGAGGAACCCCGAGAACTGAAACATCTCAGTATCGGGAGGAAAAGAAAACGCAATGTGATGTCGTCAGTAACCGCGAGTGAACGCGATACAGCCCAAACCGAAGCCCTCACGGGCAATGTGGTGTCAGGGCTACCTCTCATCAGCCGACCGTCTCGAGGAAGTCTCTTGGAACAGAGCGTGATACAGGGTGACAACCCCGTATTCGAGACCAGTAGGCTGTGCGGTAGTGCCAGAGTAGCGGGGGTTGGATATCCCTCGCGAATAACGCAGGCATCGACTGCGAAGGCTAAACACAACCTGAGACCGATAGTGAACAAGTAGTGTGAACGAACGCTGCAAAGTACCCTCAGAAGGGAGGCGAAATAGAGCATGAAATCAGTTGGCGATCGAGCGACAGGGCATACAAGGTCCCATGACGAATGAGGGAGACGCGAGTCTCCAGTAAGACTCACGGGAAGCCGATGTTCTGTCGTACGTTTTGAAAAACGAGCCAGGGAGTGTGTCTGTATGGCAAGTCTAACCGGAGTATCCGGGGAGGCACAGGGAAACCGACATGGCCGCAGGGCTTTGCCCGAGGGCCGCCGTCTTCAAGGGCGGGGAGCCATATGGACACGACCCGAATCCGGACGATCTACGCATGGACAAGATGAAGCGTGCCGAAAGGCACGTGGAAGTCTGTTAGAGTTGGTGTCCTACAATACCCTCTCGTGATCTATGTGTAGGGGTGAAAGGCCCATCGAGTCCGGCAACAGCTGGTTCCAATCGAAACATGTCGAAGCATGACCTCCGCCGAGGTAGTCTGTGGGGTAGAGCGACCGATTGGTGTGTCCGCCTCCGAGAGGAGTCGGCACACCTGTCAAACTCCAAACCTACAGACGCTGTTTGACGCGGGGATTCCGGTGCGCGGGGTAAGCCTGTGTACCAGGAGGGGAACAACCCAGAGATAGGTTAAGGTCCCCAAGTGTGGATTAAGTGTAATCCTCTGAAGGTGGTCTCGAGCCCTAGACAGCCGGGAGGTGAGCTTAGAAGCAGCTACCCTCTAAGAAAAGCGTAACAGCTTACCGGCCGAGGTTTGAGGCGCCCAAAATGATCGGGACTCAAATCCACCACCGAGACCTGTCCGTACCACTGATACTGGTAATCGAGTAGATTGGCGCTCGCATTGGGTGGAAGCAGGGATGAGAATTCCTGTGGACCGATGCGTGACGAAAATCCTGGCCATAGTAGCAGCGATAGTCGGGTGAGAACCCCGACGGCCTAATGGATAAGGGTTCCTCAGCACTGCTGATCAGCTGAGGGTTAGCCGGTCCTAAGTCTCACCGCAACTCGACTGAGACGAAATGGGAAACGGGTTAATATTCCCGTGCCATCATGCAGTGAAAGTTGACGCCCTGGGGTCGATCACGCCGGGCTTTCGCCCGGTCGAACCGTCAAACTCCGTGGAAACCGTAATGGTACGAAGCGGACGAACGGCGGCATAGGGAAACGTGATTCAACCTGGGGCCCATGAAAAGACGAGCATGATGTCCGTACCGAGAACCGACACAGGTGTCCATGGCGGCGAAAGCCAAGGCCTGTCGGGAGCAACCAACGTTAGGGAATTCGGCAAGTTAGTCCCGTACCTTCGGAAGAAGGGATGCCTGCTCCGGAACGGAGCAGGTCGCAGTGACTCGGAAGCTCGGACTGTCTAGTAACAACATAGGTGACCGCAAATCCGCAAGGACTCGTACGGTCACTGAATCCTGCCCAGTGCAGGTATCTGAACACCTCGTACAAGAGGACGAAGGACCTGTCAACGGCGGGGTAACTATGACCCTCTTAAGGTAGCGTAGTACCTTGCCGCATCAGTAGCGGCTTGCATGAATGGATTAACCAGAGCTTCACTGTCCCAACGTTGGGCCCGGTGAACTGTACATTCCAGTGCGGAGTCTGGAGACACCCAGGGGGAAGCGAAGACCCTATGGAGCTTTACTGCAGGCTGTCGCTGAGACGTGGTCGCCGATGTGCAGCATAGGTAGGAGACATTACACAGGTACCCGCGCTAGCGGGCCACCGAGTCAACAGTGAAATACTACCCGTCGGTGACTGCGACTCTCACTCCGGGAGGAGGACACCGATAGCCGGGCAGTTTGACTGGGGCGGTACGCGCTCGAAAAGATATCGAGCGCGCCCTATGGCTATCTCAGCCGGGACAGAGACCCGGCGAAGAGTGCAAGAGCAAAAGATAGCTTGACAGTGTTCTTCCCAACGAGGAACGCTGACGCGAAAGCGTGGTCTAGCGAACCAATTAGCCTGCTTGATGCGGGCAATTGATGACAGAAAAGCTACCCTAGGGATAACAGAGTCGTCACTCGCAAGAGCACATATCGACCGAGTGGCTTGCTACCTCGATGTCGGTTCCCTCCATCCTGCCCGTGCAGAAGCGGGCAAGGGTGAGGTTGTTCGCCTATTAAAGGAGGTCGTGAGCTGGGTTTAGACCGTCGTGAGACAGGTCGGCTGCTATCTACTGGGTGTGTAATGGTGTCTGACAAGAACGACCGTATAGTACGAGAGGAACTACGGTTGGTGGCCACTGGTGTACCGGTTGTTCGAGAGAGCACGTGCCGGGTAGCCACGCCACACGGGGTAAGAGCTGAACGCATCTAAGCTCGAAACCCACTTGGAAAAGAGACACCGCAGAGGTCCCGCGTACAAGACGCGGTCGATAGACTCGGGGTGTGCGCGTCGAGGTAACGAGACGTTAAGCCCACGAGCACTAACAGACCAAAGCCATCATTCATACGCACTGTGACTCATTCACCGACGAATTATCTCGTCGCTGACCGAGTCCAGGCGCAAACTGGATCGCACGGACACACGGTGGAGTGTTGATCGAGACTGGTACTTTCACGGTTCGATTCCGTGACTCGACGTTAGGCGGCCATAGCGGTGGGGTTGCCTCCCGTACCCATCCCGAACACGGAAGATAAGCCCACCAGCGTTCCGGGGAGTACTGGAGTGCGCGAGCCTCTGGGAAACGCGGTTCGCCGCCACCATTCATACCTATCATAGCCCACTCAGGAGAGGGATCTCTCTGGAGTGGGCTTTCTGTATTTCTAAGCAGTTGAACCATTCCGTAAGTGTGTAATCCTCACAACTGTAATTGAGTATATCACTTGCAAACCGAACACCGCTTCTGATAGATGGCATTATTCATTCAAATCAGCCGAATTAGTGTCACTCTCTACAAATTAGCGCCATAATCTTATACCAGCTGACGACAACCACTCAGTACAGTGAGCCAATCAGCAGAGATTTCAGTTCTTCATGTTGATGACGACCCTGATATTGCGGACCTGACAGCCGATATGCTTGCAGAACAAGCAGGCCAGTTTACCATCGAGACGGCAATGAGCGCAAGCGAAGGTCTATACCGACTTGCCGAAAGTGACGTTGACTGTATTGTGAGCGACTACCAGATGCCTGGCCGGAATGGCATTGAGTTCCTTGAAACGGTACGCGAAGAGTACCCTGATATACCGTTTATCCTCTATACTGGCGAAGGGAGTGAGGCCGTCGCAAGTGACGCAATTTCAGCCGGTGTCACGGACTACCTACAAAAAGAAACCGGGACCGGACAGTACACTGTCTTGGCAAACAGGATTCACAATGCGGTGGAGAAGCGACGGAGTGAACGGGCTCACCAGCGACACCTCGAAGCTATTAAAACGGCCCACGAAGGTATCAGCATCCTCGATGAACAGGGCTACTTTCGCTACGTCAATGAGGCATATGCCGACCTTTACCGGTATGATCCTCAAGAGTTGGTCGGCAAGCACTGGGAAGTAGTCTACCCTGCTGACGAGGTGAATCTCGCCCATGAAGAGATATTGCCAACGGTCGAAGAAACGGGCTCTTGGTCTGGGATAACGACTGGACTCCGGTCCGATGGGAGCACGTTCCGCGAGGACCATCGAGTCGCTGCAACCGATCACAATGAACTCGTCTGTACCGTGCAGGATATCACCGAACGCAAACAGCGCGAGCAAGAGCTTGGTCGGACAAGTACCGTTCTCCGGACGATCATTGATAATCTTCCAATGGGCGTGCTGGTTGAAGATGCTGACAGCAACGTGCTCATGGCAAATGACCAGTTGGGGGAAACACTTGGCATGTCACGCACTGGTGATGAACTCATTGGGCGCGACTGCGGCACAGCAGCCCATGAGGTCAAAGATCTGTTTGCCGACCCTGAAAGATTCATTAACGACATAACGGAGCGACTTGAGCAGCGGGAGCCCGTTCAAAACAAAGAACTAAGCCTCGCTGATGGTCGCATACTCGAACGAGACTACGTGCCGTACAGCCTACCCAGCGGTGAGGGGAACCTGTGGCTGTACCGCGAAGCAACAGAACGGAAGCATCGTGAGCAGAAACTAAATACCCGCCTCAAGGCCATGGAAGCCTCGATTGATGGAATCGGGCTACTCAACAGTGATGGTGAGTACAGTTACATCAACGAAGCCCACGCTGACATCTATGGGTATGATGATCCAGAGACTTTTATCGGCGAGACGTGGCGGATGTGCTACGACGACGCGACAGTAGCTCATTTCGAGGAAGAAATCGTTCCGAAACTGCGTGAGACCGGCCGTTGGCGCGGCGAAGCCACCGGTACCCGCAGAGATGGAAGTACATTCCCACAGGAGCTGTCCCTTGCAGTCACTGACGAGGATCAAATAATATGTATTGTCCGTGACATTACAGAGCGCAAAGAACATGAAGAGACATTGGAACAATTACATGATGCCACACGGGATCTGCTGACGGCAACGAGCACTGAAGAGGTGGCGACGATTGCGTCTGAAACCGCTACACAGGTCCTGAAACATCCGATGAACGGCGTCCATCTATACGACGCAGAAGCGGACGCACTCGTCCCCGCGATATGCTCAGATGAGACGAGAGACCTCCTCGGTGGCCCGCCACCTACACTTGATCTTAATGACAGCTTAGCAGGACAAGTCTACCAAGCGGGGGACCCACAGAACTATCCCGATCTTCAAGACATCGAAGACACGATTATTGCTGACACGCCGTTTCGCAGTGAATACATTTGTCCGCTTGGGGCCCACGGCGTGTTTATCGTCTCGTCACAAACGCCAGACGCGTTCGACGCTACTGATAGAGCACTCACCGAGGTCTTCAGTGCCAATGTCGAAGCCGCCTTTGACCACGTTGAGCAGCGACAGCAACTGGAGCGTGAACGTGACAGGCTAGATAAATTCGCTAGCATTATTTCTCACGATCTTCGCAACCCATTGAGCGTTGCAACGGGACACTTGGAATTAGTGCAGATGGAGTGTGATTGCGACCGTCTTGATGAGATTGCTCAGGCACACAGCAGGATGGAGAGACTTATTGACGAAATCTTAACGCTTGCTCAAGAGGGCGAAGTCGTTGACACACCGGAAGCAGTTAATCTCGCTGACGTGGTTGGCGACTGCTGGCGGAGCATTGAAACAGGCGACGCGACATTCACGGTCGAGACGACGCAAACGCTTCAAGCTGATCCGAACCGACTGCGGCAACTACTAAAAAACCTGCTTCAAAATGCGGTCCAACACGGTGCTGAAGGAGAAGTTATCATCGGTGAGATAACTGAGGGCGGCTTCTACATCGCCGATGACGGCCCGGGCATTCCAGTGGATGAACGCGAGACCGTCTTCGAGGCTGGGTATTCAAATACAGCTGACGGGACGGGGTTCGGGATGAACATCGTACAGGAAATTGTTGAGGCGCACGGATGGGACATCACGATTACCGAGAGTAGGGCTGGTGGAGCACGAATAGAGATTACAACGCTGAGTGAACAGACCAGTGACTGAGATGTGAGGCAACTGTACTGAACTCTCGAAAATTCCTCTACAGTGTCGTTCTTATCTAGCCACCCACTCAAACCCCCGTCACATCGTCGAGATGTACGCCTCAACGAGTGATGCCTCGGCTTTACGCAACCTGTACGACACTGGAGCGCGGCCAATCGAGTTCTGCTGCAACCTCATCAAGAGTCGTCTCGCGGGGTGTCTCATAGACCCCTTTTCGGCGGCTAGTTCGAGCACCCGGCTCCGCTCAGGCCGAATAGAAACTGAGTCGAACAGCGTGAGTAACGGACCGGTCGCGTCGCTGACGTGGTCAAAGTGGAAAGACAATCCATTTTGGAGCAAGCCGCCCAGCGTGTCGTACAGCATGCCGACTTTTTTTTATCATCCGCCATGAGGATGCGCCAGCACTCAGTGTTCTCCTCTCGGATAATTTCGAAAAGTAGCACCCCAGTTATGTACCGGTTAGTAACCGTCGGGACTGAGTCGCAGTGGACAAAATCCTCAAATAACTGTAGACGAGACTTCGCTGAGACCGTTTTCGAGCACGTCGCTGTAGTGGCGGCCACCGCAGATGCGGTCGCTGATACTTGTTGGTTGTACGTCGAGTCCGTCAACAGCGTCGTCGCGTCTTCACCGATTGAACTGGCCCCGTTATTCGGTCTAACCGCCAGAGTTGTGCGTTCCCCATCGAACAGATGAACGTCGTCGAACGGGCTTCCGGTGTCTCGATGAACAGATCGATTAGCTCGTCGACACCATCCTCGTACCGGATCTCGAACACAAACTCCCGCACCTAGACCATTTTGAGTGTAGATCGGACAGCCAATTTCGGTTCCCGTTGTTCGCTCCCAAGGTCCATGGAGTTCGCGTATATGCTGACACCGTAGCCGTCGCCTCCCGTAGTTGTCGTAAGACAAGGCAAACTACAGGCCCCCACGGCAAGAATACAGCCACATGAGAGACACTACAACTGATGACTCTCTTCCGTGGTTCGTCAAAGTTGTTATCGCGATTACGCTGTTGGTACTCCTCTTTATTATCGGTATTGACCTGCTAGCGTTTGCCGAAGCTTGGTAACCAGTAGGCAGTACCCAGCCCAACACTGCGTCAATGGCTGCTGGTTTCTGTGTATAGTTGTCCGTCGCCAAGGGTAGCACACAAGACCTCGACCCGGGTGACGACGGTACGCGACAGCAGCAGCGGTTGCAGCGTGCTGTCTTTGGCCACGGTCGTACGGTCCTCTGGGACGTTAGGGCCGCTGAAAGCCGAGTACAGCGTGATGAAGTACGCCGCGACCAGCGGCAACAATAGCGACGCGCCGATAGTCATCAGGTTCAGCGGCAGCCTCGAGACAATGGCGTCCTGAACGGTGGTGCCCGTTGCTGGGTCGACGGCGGGGTCCATGAGTATCGCGATGACGGCGACGAGGTTGTAGGTCATGACCGCCGCTCCGAGAGAAGCTTAGCTCCCATTTTGTCGAGCGACAAGGATACGGTTTACTTGGCGAGTGACTTTCAAGGTGATACTGTGTCCGCTCTACCGTCGGACTGCTACCACGGTGAATGGCAGCAACGTGGCCGCACGTAGAGCTTGCCGCAAGAATCCCAGCATCGGCCGCTTGTTGGCGACTGTAAATGAGTGCGGATGTCTTGTCTGTATTGCACAATAGAAAGAATATTACGCACACGGCACTAAGTACAGGTATGGACAGAAATGTCGGTGCTACGGACAAGCGCGTCAGAATCGGATTGGGTGCCATCGCCGGGCTCGTCTCGATTGCGATACTGGCGGGCGTACTCTCGCTCCCGTTACTGGTAGCTCCTGTTCTGGGACTCGGTGCAGTGATACTGCTCGTGACCGGTCTGACGGGGTTCTGTGGCCTGTACTCGCTACTCGGTATGGACACATGTCCAGCCGACACCCGGTGAGGATTTATCAGTAATCCCGAAATTGTAGACAACGAGCGGCTTTAGCTACTCCAAAACAAACATCTGAGAACGTGAAACAGCTGTTGGCACGAATCTTCGCGATACCCAGTTGCTCCTGAACTTCCCTCGTAGTGACGCGTCTCTCGCCGATACGCACACCCCTGTTTGCTGCTTCCAGCACGAACATCCCGCAGGTACATGCAGTGTCGAGTTCTAACTGTGCGACGAGATCCCGGGAGAGCCACTGCCGTCTGGTCCCTGAGTCGGTCATATCGACTTGACGCTGTGGGAGACGATTGAGGAACCGTTCTGATAGCCTTGGAACCGTCGACCGAGCCCCAACACCAAGTCGAGTTCGTCCGCGAGTATCGGCTCAGCGAGACGGTTGATGTCGGTCAGGCAGTGCTCACCGTCCGCGTCGAACGTGACGATAACCTCGGCCGTACTCTCACGGAAGCCGCGTTTGACCGCCTCGAGACAGTGACTGTGGCTTGGCCGCCAGCGTCCGGCTACAGTGTGCCGACCATGCTACCGTTCACCCGGACTCACACTGCCCGGGGCGGCGGGACGAGGAAAACGTTCCCCGCTGCCCGTGCGACAATCTCCTCCGAGACGCTGCCCAGCAGGAGTCGCCGGATGCGGCTTCGCCCCTTTGCTCCGACGAGGACTGTCGACGGCGTTCCCTCCGCTTCGACGGCGAGGATTTCGTCAGCGGGGTCGCCTTGCCGGACCTCGGTTCGCGTCTCGATATCCCAGTTTTCGAGCGTGCTCGCGTGCTCGGCTAGCCGCTCACGCGGGTCGATACCGGCGTCAGCTCCCTCGTCTTTCGGCGACTGGACGTGAACGAGCGTTGCCTCCTCGGTTGCGTGGCGGAGGTATGAGAAGGCGTCGAACGCTCGGTCAGCGTGCTCGGAAAAATCTGTCGCGAAGAGGATTCGCTGAAAGAGGTGTTCGCGGAGGACGTCGGGGTCGTCGGTCGCCCGTTCGATGCGGTTGACCAGCAGTGGAACGACAGTGGTCCGTGCGAGGTTGCGTGCGGTCGAGCCGATGATACGGTTCTCTAGCGGGCTCTGGCCCCGTGACCCGACGACTGACATGTCGGCCTGAACGGTCTCGGCGATACCGTTGATACGGCGATACGGCGTTCCACGGACAACGTGGGTCTCGACGTCGAATCCCGCCCCTTCTATCACGGTTCGATACCGATCTAACCCCCGCTGACGGCGCCCGTCGAAGTCCACGCCGGGCATCCCGGAATGGACGTTTGCCGGAACAACTGTCACGAGATGAATCGTATCGATTCCGATACGTCCCAGACATTCGAGACAGGTTTCGTTCTCTATTGCAGCCTCACTGGCGGCCGATAGGTCGGTCGCACACAGGGCCCTCATATCGGCCACTTCGCCGGGGACCGACAACATAGTTCGGTTCGGTTTGCGCCTGCGCGCACACTCGGTCGGAAACCGACTGGTTTTGAAACTACATGCACCGTTACGTTATCTATAACTTACCGGTACTCCAGTCGAGGTTACTCGAATATAGTATTGTGCGACATTCCCAAAACCGTTATACCCGTGAACCGGATAGAAGGTATTGAATAGAAATGTGGCAACAACGAACTACCGAGCCTGACAGTCGGAGGATGAATCGATGGCTGGACTAGAAGTACCCACTTGGGACCCAGAGACAGCCTTGCTCATCGGAACGATTCTACTGGAGGCAATCGTACTGTACGTGGGGTATGGAGGTATGGAGCGGCTCTTCGGACCCTATTTAATGAAGCTCCTGATCGGGGGTGAAACGGATGCTCGATAGCCTCCCCGACGGACTCGGAATCCTGGGGACGAGTCCCGAGATGCTGGCGTTGTTCGTCGGTTTCGGGCTCGTTGTCGGAGTTCTGTTCGGCTTCTTCGGTATGGGTGGGTCGTTCCTCGTTACCCCCGCCCTGCTGATGCTAGATTACCCGGCACCCGTTGCGGTCGGTAGCGGGATGGCGTTCGTCTTTGGGACGGCTGTCATCGCGACCCTGAAGCACCACGATCTCGGCCAAGTCGACTACAAGCTCGGCGTGATTATGATTACTGGGACGACCATCGGCATTGAGGTCGGACGCGCCAGCGTTTACTACCTCGAATCGCTGGGACTTGCCGGTGGTATCATCAGTGTCGCATACGTCGTCCTCCTCGGCGGCGTCGGTGCCATGGTTACCCGTGACGCCCTGAAAGGTGACGCTGACAGTGGCCTTGACCACGAGGCGACTGACCAGGAACTCAGCGAGTACGAGATTCCCGAAATCGCGAGGACCATCCAGCAGACGGTTCGGATCCCACCGATGGTGACGCTTCGCGGTGATGTCCGCGTTTCCGCGTGGGTCATTACGGCTGTCGCCTTCGCGACCGGCCTCTTGTCGGGCTTTCTGGGCGTCGGTGGTGGCTTCATTCGGATGCCCGCAATGATCTACGCGATCGGCGTCCCTGTGCCGGTGGCTGTTGGGACGGACCTCTTCGAGATCGTCTTCTCCGGCGGCCTCGGGAGTTACCTCTATGGACAGGGCGGCGGCGTCGACCTCGGTATCGTCGTTCCGCTCCTGTTCGGGAGCGCACTCGGTGCCCGTATCGGCTCTGCAGCGACCGCTGTTGTCGACGCCGACGGCATCAAGATATATTTCGGCGGGATGTTACTGGTCGGTGCCATCGCGGTGGGTGTCGGGGAAGTCGGCTCCTACATCGGCAGCCCGACCCTCGAACTGATCGGACTGGTGCTCGTCATCGGTGCGGCAGTCGTCGTCGCTCTCGCGATCCTCTATACGGCGATATCTTCACTCCGTGTGACGCATCGCCAGCAGACTTCGGCTGCGGATTAGTCGGTTTCACGCCGAACTTACAGGATCACATGTAAATCGTTGACCGCTACTTTCGACAGACGCCCGTATCCAGCACACAGACATAATTCACCATCTCCTCCGAGAGAAACAGACTATGAGGGTCGTCCTGACGTAGCTACTGATGGGAGTGTCATCGGCGGAAACGCTGTGGAATCTGCATCCCAAACAGGATGTTCACTGAAGCCACGCAGACTTCCACAGCGGAAGGCCAATCAGCTAATAAGGCTTCAGCTGGAATTGATATCTCAGCTGTTGAGTTGGCGGTGCATGAGGTGATAACCCGTCGACGGATCGCAAACGAATCTTGCCAATTGTAGTGTGGCTTTACTCGGGAGCCAATCTCTCGTTGTCACCCATTGGGACCGAACTCTTGACAGCCGAATCTCTCCCTGTTTTCCGGCTGTGCACAGAGATAATCGAGCCGTTTTTCCATTTCTGATCGTGACATCCCAGCTTGACTTTCCCGTGACTCCGCGAGCCGGGCTTGACTGGCATTTAGCATTTTTTCTTTCGTTTCTAGCTCCGAAACAAGTGTGTTTACGTCCTCGTTGCGCGTTTCTAACTGTCTGTTGAGCTCTTTAGCGCGGGCTTTTGCCGCCTGTCGGTCTTCCCGACTCTCGTTCAGCTGTGCACGCAATTCCTCGTTTTCAGCGCGGAGGGCTTCGTTCTCTGTCTGTATGTCCTGTGCAGAATCCTGAAATGCAACTGTTGTCCCGACCGTCCCGCTGGTGGCCACCACAGTGGCGATGATTAGCCAAGAACTGATATTGCGTGCAAGCGTGGTCACCGGTGATCCACCTCTGTTGTAGCCAGAGTACTGTACTGCTGCCTCTCCCGGTGCAGCAGTACCAATGGTTGAGTCATCATGCCCCAGTCTGATTGGTATGTGCTACTAATCGTAGTTTCCAGTTAGTAACGCATAGATAGCGGCGAATCCCCAATAGTATATCAACGCTGGTGTAGAACCGAAACGAGCGGTCCGATTATTTCAGTCTAGCACGTAATGTAATAGGTTGTTCCTATCAGTGAACCATACTTTCCTTGGTATTTCGGGGTATGACGGCTCTAGTCGACCCTCTCCGAAAAATTTGCGTTTTTACGAACGATATTGTTGCGTAATATCATCTGAATTATCGGCTTCTATGAAGAGGCACCGACTTATCGGCGGGTGGAAAAATCGACTAGCCTGTTGCTTTTCGGTGCCTTGATGACTTACTCTGATGAGAGAACTGGAATCCGTAGAGTGACAGTCGTTCCGGTCGAGTCACTTGACTCGATATCGACTGTCCCACCTGCGATATCGGTTCCCCACAAAACCAGCGCAAGCCCGAATCCGCTCCCGTGTTTTAGCGGTGTTTCCGAGCCATGTTCTACGAGAGCGAGTTCGTTGGAGTCAATACCGGGGCCGTTGTCCTGAACAGTGACTTGAACGTATTCGCCGTCCTGTTCAACTTTGACTGCTACCACAGGATCGGAGGAGGTGTTGTGTTGAGCGGCGTTTTGAATGATATTCAGACAGACGACGTCAAACAGACAATCCACCGCGCAATCGGCCTGTCCGGAAGCATACTCGAACGTGACCTCGGGATACGATTCGCTGGCCGAATCGACACATTCGTCAAGGATAGAGTTCAGGCTGAGAGTCTCTCGCTCCTTCCGACTCTGTTCAAAGATATTAATAACTGACCGGACTTTCTCGCCGAGGTCATTTATCTCGACGGCGTGTTCTTGTAAGGTTGCGGCTTTCGACTCACTGTTGTGCGTGGCTAGATACGCAGCATTGCCGAGGATGACCTGCACGTTTGTTCGGATGTTGTGCCGGAAGGCCCGGTGGAGAACCTCCAGTCGTTGCTGGTCGCGCAGAAGGGAACTCACATCATGGAGCGTAACGACGCGGCCGATAGTCCGATCATGAATGTCTGTAACAGGGCTTTCAGAAACATCGTACGACTGGGTCGATCCCTGGGGACGATAAATCGTTTGCCCGGCCTGTGTTGCGCTACCGAGCGCTGATAGATCCGGACTGATTTGCTCAAGTGGTCGGCCAAGGGCTTCACTCGGTGTTGTTTGCAGGGCAGTAGTCGCCCTCTCATTCATGTCGACGATATGATTGTGCGTATCCAACACGAGAGCCCCTTGCTGCATCTGCTGAAACAGCGAACTTCGAGCATGGCGGATCGGTGTCGGATTTGCACCGAAGAGTTGGAACTTGGTGAGTGCGCCTAAATACGCGAGACCTGACACAGCAAAGGCAATCGGTGTCGGATCGACACCGGCAGATGGGAGTGACCCCATCAAAAAGAGGACGTTCGTCACGCAGGGCGCAAGGAGGCCAATAAGGAGGGCTAAGCTCTGGCCGCGGAACGGATCCACCTGACTCGTGACGAGTTTCAACAGCGGAAGAGCCCCGAGAAGGCCCAGAAGGTACGTATAGCCAGCGATAATCCAAAACCAGATACCCGGCGTCCTGTTCAACGTCGCAATCCCGTTTTCCTGCATGATGACAGAATTGGTGTACAGCAACTGGTGGGAGTGGCTCGTGAGCCCTAGGAAGACGGTAATAGCGGGGACGATTGAATAGAGCAGGATGTGCTTACGGGCCGTATACTCGGTATAGCCGGCGTATTCGAGCGAAAAAAGTAGCCACGCGATCGGGATGATTGCAACACCGATCCACGAGACGTCAACCCAGAAAACTTTCGAACTCAGGGTCGCTGCCTCAATCCGAAATATCAACGTCGCAGACCACCAGCACTGGCCTGCCAGTAGCAGAATAAGTGGGTCGGCGCCGGGTTCGGGGCGCTCTCTCCAGGCGAGGAGGCCACCCGTAACGCCGACCCCAATCGTGGCGACCAGCACCAGCTTCATCAGCGTCAGTGAGAACACAACTGTGTTGAAGATTAATTGCGCGCCATCGTTATAACCTATTTGCCTTCGAAAGTATACAAAATTGACAGAATGGGCATTAGAGGGCCGAATACTGGTGGGAGCGGGATGCTTTACAAATAATGGTAATTTATATGATAGTGCTACTGACTGAGCAGCGGAAGGACCACAATAACGAACGCTGGTAAGCGAGTACACTCCGCTGCGACCGCAAGTGCACTGTCGTTTTCGGTTCGGTTAAGACAGAAGATGACGCCATTCAGGAAGAGCAAACTAACTAAAAGGACGACTGCTTCGCTGAAATTGATGATATTTGCGACAAACGCAACACCGAGCAGGACCGCTGTCAGAGTCGTGATTCCGTAGAGAATATACTTAGTCCAGCGAACACCGACCACAACCGGGAGCGTCCGGACACCGATTTCGCTGTCACCCTCCTTGTCGCGCACATTCGGGATCTCTGTATTGACGAACGTCGCCAATACAAAGAACAGGAACACGACACCGACCGCTGGAGAAGCGGCGGCACCTGCGTACGTTAGCGGCAAGCACACAATTATGAGCGCCCAAGCTACAGCGACGAGAGTTGAATTGAGAAGGAAGACCTCCTTCAATCGCTGGGTACCGCTCGGAAGGCTAGGGATCCAGTCGCAGGCGTAGAGAATCCAGAACACACCCGGTAACAGCGATAGACCAAAGCTGATGGGGCCACCTAAGACAGACAGGGCTACCGCGAGGCCGTATGCGATAGCCGCCAGAACGTAGAACCCATCCTGATATCGTCGCACGAAGGCAGTCCGTGCGGGGGCCGTTTTCGCATCAGTTTCGAGATCTGTCAATCGGTCGTTGCCATACACCGCGAACGTGAGCAGTCCTGCCACGACCGGAGCGGGTGTTAGCGGGAGTGCCAGTAGCTTACTCACAAGGACTACTTCTGCCATCGCAATAACTGCGAGATATACGGAACTGTAGAGAAATAGATTCCTGACTGGTCTCGTCAGTGTAGATAGTCTTGTAATCAGAGAGCGGTTCCTCACGGATTCTATGTCAGGCTGTTTGCCTGAATTTTGTGCATCGGTCGGCATAGCTGCAGTAGAATATCCGCGAACTATACAGTAAAATCCTATTCTATATTAAATAGCTTTGAACGTCGAAGTAATATCGGTTTGACTTCGTCGTGGATGAGCGCATAGTCAACTGTGCTGAATACCTTCGTCTCTGTTGGCGAGCGCTGTCTGAGCAAGCGACCGCGGGATAGAGTGAGCATAGGCGACTGGACGATACTACGACAGGTGAGCACCAGACTTCACGAGCAGTTCGGCGACGGTATGACCTGTTTGCTTTCGGACAGATCAATAGAGCGTCCACATCAATCTCGACCCCAACAATTAGCTAGCTCAAAGGATCAGCAGCCGTCCCGTATTGTGTATTCGTATTCCGACGTTACAGGATCAAAAGTAAGCTTTTTTTACATTGTGTCTCACCCAGATACGTGACTTCGATATCGACGCTTCGGACGGTGAGTCGGGCTGCGAGCAAATACTTCGTTGTCTGGGTTATCGTGCTGGCGGGGCTTGCTCTCCTCAGGCCAGAGCCGTTCGTCCCAGTGTTGAACTATGTGTCCCCGCTGCTCGGGCTAATCATGCTTGGGATGGGCCTGACTCTCCAGCCAGCGGACTTTCGCCGGCTTGTCGAGGAACCGGTGGATATCGGTATCGGCGCTGTCACGCAGTGGCTGGTGATGCCTGCCGCTGCGTACGGACTGTATGTCCTGCTTGATCTGCCAGACGCTGTCGGTATCGGTCTCATTCTGGTTGGTGCCGCCCCCGGTGGAACCGCATCGAACGTGATGACGTATCTCGGTCGGGGCGACGTGGCCCTCTCCGTCGCAATCACGACGCTTACGACCCTTGCAGCACCGCTCGTGATGCCGGCTTGGGTGGTGTTTACTCTCGGCGAGCAGATCAACGTCACCTTTGCCGAGATGTTCCAGAGCATCATTCAGATCGTCATCGTTCCGGTGTTGCTCGGGTTTACGATCCGGTATTCCTTGGACCGGTATTCACCCAAAGCCGCCGAAATCGGAACTGACGTGTTCCCGGTTATCAGTGTCGCCGCCATCGTTGCGATTGTCGCTGGTGTCGTTGGCGCGAACGTGGACAACATTCTCACGGCTGGTCTGCTTGTGGTCGTGGCGGTCGTTGCGCACAACGCTATCGGGCTCGGCTCGGGATACGGCGTCGGTCGCGCAACGGGGATGTCGAAAGACCGCGTTCGGACCTGTGCGTTCGAAGTGGGTCTCCAAAACAGTGGTCTAGCCGTCGCGCTGGCGACGACGCTGTTTGAGCCCGCGGCTGCACTCATCCCCGCGCTGTTCAGCGTCTGGCACAACATCACGGGGCCGGCGCTGGCAAGCCTCTTTAGCTGGCAGGACGACGGGCAAAAATCGGCTGCAGCTGTGCCGAACGACGACTGAGACTCGGTTTCACGCGGTTCCCCAGTGTCGTTATTTCACCCTCTCTCTCATACCGGCTGTCTGTGTAGGAGTGCCATAGCTCACGACCCCCAACGCTGATCGAGAGTACCTTCTTGAACAGGGGCCGTGAGCTACATCGCGCCGTCCATGAGTACGAGCACAGTGTCGTCGGACACTGCCTGTTCGATATCGTACGTCAGCCACATCGAGGAGCATCTTCGACCCCGTTTCGTCTGCGGCCGGCGTCGGCAGGCTGTTCGTTTACGCCACGTATTCGGTGGTATTCTCCAGCATCACACCTCACCCAGATTCTCGCTCTTCCGCATCAGGTACAGGAAGTACGGCCCGCCGACTAGTCCGGTGATGATGCCGACCGGGAGCTGGACCGGGTTGAGTGCTAGGCGTGCGCCGACATCAGCACCGACCAGTAGCGCCGGCCCGACGAACAGACACCCAAACAGGAGTCGCTGCGAGTCGCCGCCGACGACGCTTCGCACCATATGCGGGACGATCAGCCCGACGAATCCGATGAGACCCGCGACCGCGATGGCGGCTGCCGTCGACAGCACTGCGATGCCGGCGACTGCGAACCGCATCTTTTCGACCGGCATCCCGAGCGAGCTCGCGGTTTCCTCACCAAGCGCCAACACATCCAACTCTCGGGTCACGGTGAACGCGAGCGCGATCGCTAGCACAGTGAACGGCAGCGCGATGCGGACCTCGCCCCAGTCGGTGTTCAACAGCGACCCAGACAACCACGCTTGTGCGGACATCACCGTACTGAGGTCGTCGATGAAGAAAAAGAGCGCACGCTGTACAGACCCGAAGATGGTCCCGACGATGACGCCCGCGAGCACCAGCCGGACCGGACTCGTCCCGTTCTTCCAAGCGATGACGTACACCAGCAGGAACGCCACACCACCCCCGAGTGCCGCGAGCACGGGCACGAGCGGGAGTAACTGGGAGAATGCCGTCAGAATAACGAGCACTACGAGGCCCGCTCCGTCACTGACGCCGAGGATGTACGGGCTGGCGAGTTCGTTCCGCGTGATGATCTGGAAGATAGCGCCCGATACCGCGAGGTTCGCGCCGACGAGCCCGCCGACGAGGATACGCGGCAGACGGATGTTCCAGACGATGTGCTGTTGCTGGGTGAACCACTCGGGGTTGTCGCCGCCGAGCAGAAACGACCGCCACGCCGCCGCGCTGAACACGATTTCGGGGTCGAACACCGCACCCCATGCGTCTCCGAGGGTCAGCGGAAACGCACCGAAGCTCACCTGTAGCAGCGTCGCGCCGACCAGAACGGCGATGCTTCCGAGTACAAGGCCTGTAAGGGTCGAATCAGCGTACCAACGGCTGGCCGCCGCTCCACGGTCTGTGAGTCGGTCGAACAGTTCCGCCATCAGTCCTACAGGTCTCCATGGACGATGTCGAGGAGGCGCTGGCGGTCGAAGAGCTGCTGGCTCTCCGGAACGTCACCGACAGCCCCCGGCCATTCGCCGAACTCGTCAGGGTAGACCTGCTTCGCGACGGCTTCCGTGGAGAACATGTCGACGATAGGGCCCATGTACTGGCCGCCGCTACGGATGACGTTGCCGTTCTGGACGGCGCTGAGCTGCTGGCCGCTCTCGTTGTTCTCGAAGGGCTCAATGACGTTTGTGACAAATTCCTCGTGAGTTGAGGAGGTGAGCGCGCCGACGGCACCGATGTAATCGGGGTCGGCTCGGAGCAGTTCCTCGTAGCCGACAGGACCGTCCGGATACTGCCCCGCGAAGGCGTCCTGCAGACCGACGCGGTAGTAGGACTTGGTGTTGTTTCCGAGTCGGTGGAGGGGGGCGATACGGAACTGGCCAGAATCCGGGTTCACACCGCGCCAGATAGCAGCGATGGTGGGCCGTTCGTCCTCCGAAGGCAGGCCGTCCTCGATTGAACTCATGAGGTCGTTGTGCAGTGCCTGCCATGCTTCGAACTGTTCCTGACGCTGGAAGATGTTCGCGACTTTCTCAAAGGCCTCGTACATCGTGTACGGGTTCGGTTCGTTCTGGACGGCGGACTGGGGGGCAAAGCGAAGTGTCGTGCCGAGGAAGGGGCCGGTGTGGGACTCAACATCCTGAAAGTCGGCGTCGTCCCAGCTGACATAGCGACCGATATTTGTCTGTGAGATGAGCCAGACGTCGGCGTTAGCGGCATAGAAGTTCTCCTTGTCGTAGCCCGACTCGGCACCGCTTGCGAGTTTGGTGATCTGGCTCTCGTCAAACTCCAAATCGAGAGCATCGTAGAATTTGAGCGGCGCGCGCTCGAGGCCGGTGGTCGCGCTCGGGTGAATCCCGAGTGCCATCCCCATATCCAGAAAGGGACTGGTGCCGACGCCGTACGTCTCGGGCACTTCCTCGAACGTGTAGGGCTCGTTGGGTTCCATCTGGACCGTGTACGGCGTCAAACCCTCAGTGGTCGCCTGTTCGGTCTCTGTCGCCCGGTTCTGTGTGCCTTCGGCTTCTGTCGTCGGTGTTGCATCTTGTTCGGTCGAGGCTTCGCTCGAACTCCCACCGGTGCAACCGGCGAGGGCGGCCACGAGTCCGGCACTACCTGCAAGTACTTGGCGTCTGTACGTCATCAATTTTCAGGTGTGCCTAAAACAGTTTAGTGATTCCTCCCTTACGACGTAACACGGTGTGTACGATGTTCACCCCGTGAAATTTCGATGGGCTATACGCCGTCCGCAGTCTGTACAGGTGTCACCGACACTTGGAGACGCTGAACGAGTGCTGGCATTGCGGGCAGTGATAAATAGTGGTATATTCGGTGCTCGAAACGTCCCAGTCTCCCCCGATCATACCACTCTCAAAATCACAGTCCGGACAGAACAATACCGTTTTTGAGGGCATCCTAATAGTGTCTGTAGTTTCCTTACGAGCCATTTGCATTGATAGCGTAACATGATAAATGGAGGGCAATATATGCTACCCCCCGGTTTTCAGTATTTGATATCGCATCCGACCGGTGGGTGGAGTATCACTGGTGTTACTACCTGACACCGGTGTCTGCGAGCACTTTTACACTAGCTGTACCTTCTTGTTGATGCTGAAATACCTACCTCGAACCAATATGTCCCAACAGAAATCAGAGTACGCAGACGACGCGGATATCGATGAATCACTGGACGAACTGGCCTCGGAAGAGACCATTGAAGAGACTGTCGAGAACTTGGAGGCAAACGGGTTCGATGTCATTGTCGTTGACTCGGCTGACGATGCGCTCGCGGAACTGCAGTCAGTCATCCCCGAAGAGGCGTCCGTGATGAACGGCCACTCGACGACGCTCGAAGAAATCGGGTTCGTCGAGTACCTGAGTGACGGTGACCACGAGTGGGAGAGCCTCCCCGACGAGATCTGGAGTATCGACGACGACGCAAAGCGCCAGGCTGCCCGCCGAGAGTCGCAAACGGCCGACTACTTCCTTGGTGGCATCAACGGCATTTCCCAGACCGGCGAACTCGTCGCGGCAGACCGTTCGGGAAGCCGCATCGGTGCGTATCCGTTCGCAGCCAGTAACGTCGTCATTGTCAGTGGCGTGAACAAAATCGTGCCAACACTCGAAGACGCGCTCGACCGACTGGAAACCGTCGCGTACCCCCTCGAAAACGAGCGTGCGAAGGAGGCCTACGGCGTCGACTCCGCGATTGCCAAACAACTCATCCTGCGGCAGGAGCTAGAGGAGAACCGCACTACCGTTGTCCTCATCCGCGAGCACCTCGGCTACTAACTGGCCTACAGTCAACGGCTGGACGGCGGTCATCGGTTCCGGTCTACTACGTCGGCTGTACGTCTGTCAAGAACGATACCATCCCGGGGTGGCAAACCTCTTACAATAGGTACAGCCGACAGTATAACCACGCTATCGAAAAACCGCGATTGAGTGTGTTTCTCCCCTCCGTATTCCAGCAAAAGTCACCTATCGACCGGCGTGATCCAAACCGTATGATAGGGAGAGTTCGCCAAGGGCCATACCGACAGGAGCTACGAAATCAAATGTGACTCGATATATGTGGAAAGGGACGATTTCGCCGCTACCGTTGCGGCCCCACGATTGGTCGTGAGGCGGCTATACATCGTTCCTTTAATCGTTGCCAGAATGTGCTCGGCCACGTGTGCCGGATTCACCGCACGAAACACGTTTGCGTCTATGCCTCGACGAACCGTTTTTTCGATGATTGTGGAGAGTCGAGCATCGATCTCGGTGAACTGCTCGCGAAACACCTCCTGATCCAGCGCTTGCGGGGCGAGCGTAACTAAAACGCTGTGAAGCTGACGTTTCTCCTCGGTCAACTCACACGGCAGGAGCGTCGTAATGATGTGGTTGAGGTCTTCTTTCGGGTGGTCACCGATGCTCGTATTGATTGTGGCTTCGAACCGGTCAACGGTGAATCTGAGAAAGCGGAGTAGTAAGGCGTCTTTTGAATCGTAATAGTGGTAGATCGTCGATTTCGCCTTGTCGAGTTCGTCAGAGATAAGCGATATCGAAAGCTCAGCGTACCCACTGTTTACCAGCGCTCGATGGGTTGCGTGCATAATCTCTTCTTCAGTTGCACTTAGGCCGTCACTGTCTCTAGTCATACAGACAGTCGGCCTCCTGATTGTGGATGGGCTGACGGCACAGGGGCTTCTTCGAACTCTGCACCGGAGCAATCCCGACCAATCCGTTCAGTTTGCTCATCACGGGCCACAGGTGGGCGGAAACCGAAACGAGCGGGCCGCATTAATTCATGCTCCGTGCTGTGCGTGAGGATAGCAGTGTCTCAAGCGCTCCACGGCTGTGGTCCCAGATGACAATCGATGCTGGGAGGACCAGTATGGACGCAATGAACGAATAGAGGACGCTAAGGGCGATCAACAGTCCAAACTGGCCCAGAATCGGGACAACCGCGAGGACGAGTACCCCGGTTCCAGATGTTGTGGTGACCATACTGCCCGCCAGTGCGCCACCGGTTCCGCGGACACTAATGTCGAGTGCTTCAAGCAAGCCGGTGTCGCCGCGGTACTCCTCGGAGAACCGATGCACGAGGTGGGCGGAGTAATCGATACCAAGCCCGATGCCGATTGATAGCGTCGTTCCGGTGAGGACGTTGAACGGGATGTCCAGATACCGCATTGTCGCAGCCAAGGCGGCGATAGTGAGCAGTATCGGCACGAGATTCGCAGCCCCCAGCCCGGGACGGCGTTCAAGTAGCCAGTAGGCAAAGAACAGGAACACTGCAGACGCGAGGATCGCGAGGCCTAAGCTGATGTACGCTGACTCGGCGATAACGTCAGAGACCGCTTTCAGGACTACAACGCTACCAGTCGCGGTCGCCTCCATCCGGAACTCATCCGCAACGGCTCTCGTATCATCTGTCACTTCCTGTTGGCTCGCATCAGACTCAACGGAGTACACGATGCGCGTTCGCGCGTAGTCGTCAGTCATGTACGATTCCGCGCGGTCGCCGTACGGTGACTCATACAACGCGTTGTAGATTGTCGGGAGATTCTGGTCAGGGACGCCGTTACCGTTCTGGTCGTTCTGTGCGACGAGTTG
This sequence comes from Haloarcula sp. CBA1129, assembly GCF_008729015.1. Taxonomy (NCBI): domain Archaea; kingdom Methanobacteriati; phylum Methanobacteriota; class Halobacteria; order Halobacteriales; family Haloarculaceae; genus Haloarcula; species Haloarcula sp. CBA1129. The sequence goes on along the minus strand of NZ_RKSM01000003.1, from coordinate 327,826 downwards.
CCGGAACTCCGGCGACGCACGCTCGTACCGGTTAATAACGGTGAGGATGCTTGTCGTATCTGCACTCCCGCCGGCTGTAACAAAGGAGTCGGGCGGGTCCTGATTCGCCCGATGGATCTCCTCCAGCGCTGTTCCGTCCTGTAACGACCCTTCGACGTATATCGTTACTGTGTCACTCTCGCCGCTCTCGAACGTGTCTTCGAGATAATTTATCTGCTTCGTGACTGTGTACTCGCTCGGAGCCACAGCTTCCGGCAGAACCTCAACGTATTCGGGGTTCTCTTCCGGTGGCAGGAAGTCCTCCGTAGTGAACCGGGTATCAATCCCAGTTCCATACGCCCCCAAAGCCGCCGTAGACACCAGTACGAGGGCAAAGAATACGTACGGGGCTCGACGGGCGATTGTCACACCGACAGTTAGCGACTTCCCGACTGCGGAGTCCTCAGAGCCAATCGGGGCGATGCTGAACTCAGGGAGGTCGTATCGCACACGCTGGCGATCCATGAAGTGCTTGAACGACGGGAGGAAGATACCGAAGATGAGGAACGTAAATATGATGCCGACGCTGGCCACGAAGCCGAGATCGCGGATCGGACCGAGCTGGCTGGTCCCGTTTGCGGCGAATCCCAGCACTGTCGTTCCTGTCACAATGAAGAACGCCGGGAGCAACTGGTCGGTTGCGGTCCGCATTGCAGGCGTCGGTTCGATCCCTTCGACCCGCTCTTCGCGGTATCGGTTTACAGCGTGAATCCCGAAGTCAATCCCGATTGCGAGAAGCAACGGCGGGACTGTGATCAGCATCTGCGTGAAGGGGATACTGGCCCATCCCATGAACCCGAATGTCCAGATAATCGCCATCGCAAGGGAGACGAGGCCAATCAGCAGATCAAACGGGTCTCGGTATGCGATAATAAGGAAGAACAGTATCAGGACCACGGCGGCTGGGACGACGAGCCCCAGCGAATCGGAGATGACACTGCTCAGTTCTGCAGAGATGAGTCCACTGCCGAACACAGAGATATCACCGTCAACCGAACTGACAATGAACTCCGCTTCCTGTTGAATGGGTGTCAGTGGTGATGACCCCTCTGTCCCAGCACTGCTTGACACACCCGAAACCTCGTGTGTAACAGTCGTCAGCGTTGCAGAGGCCGACGGCGCTTCTCGGTTGAGGTCGTTGCTGAGCAGCCCTGCAACTGCCGGCTGGCGCTCAAGCGTCGTTCTGGTGGCCGATTTAATCTCCGTCTGTGAGGCTGCTTCCACAGTGTCGATTTGTTCGGGCAGTGTGTTCGCGTCCGGGTCAAGTGTCTGGGCGACGGCCTGTGCGACACTCGTCGTTCCGACAACGTCCTGTGATTCGCGCTGCGTAAGCCGGTGCTGCGCTTTCAGCATGTTGAGGATGGCCGGCTTCGACAGGACGTTCTGGTCCTTTTGAATAAGTGTCGTAGAGCCGGTCCCTTCACCGAACGGTTCGCGCTCGAAGTTGTCATTGACCTCGTCGAACGCTTCCTGTGCAGGAACGCCGTCAGTGAACTGTGATGTCCCTGAGTCGGTCGCAGTCATGCCGAACCCCGCCGACAGAATGAGGGTTGTGACGATGAACACAGCGACGACTGTCTTGTCACGGTTGACAATCCAATCGTCTAGTACGTCGATATATTTCTGATAATCTAACATTGTGACATATACGTTAGCCTCGGACGGTTACTGTCGCCTGTACCAGACCACGCCGCCGACGACGGCAAGGAGTCCAATGCCACCGACCAACCACAGCGGCGTCCCTCCGCTTCCGGACTGGTCACTGACTTCTATCGGGAGACTGTAGGTGTCAGAAACCCGTTTCTCCCCATCAGGCGTCTCATACTGGAAGTCCAGATTGAGCGGATACGTCTTATCCAGCGCATCGCTCCCCGCCGAAAGCTGGACGGAGACCGTTTCCGACTCTCCGGGTTCCAGTGTCGCGATGAACGTTTCATCGTCACTACTGCTGAGCGGGTCATTGACGAACGCTTTCCCCTCGATGCTTGTCAGCGTCTTGTCCTTTGTGTTGGTTATCGTAAACGTGACTGACCGGGCCTGTCCCACACCGAGCGTCGAATTTTGCATCTCGATGTCGAATTCGTCCTGACTACCAGCCACTTCTGAGCGGATTTCGAGTGTGTCCGCTCCGACCCTGTCACCGTTGTCGTCGCGGTAGCTCACGCCGAAGTCAAACTGCCGAGCGCCCGCCTCTGCACTGTTGGACACATCAACACCGAAGCTGAAGTTGGCTGATTCGCCCGCAGCGAGATCTCCAACAGCATACTGTGACTCTTTTGGCGACAGTGTCGACTGCTGGCTTTCCCATCCGATGACGACGTTCTCGACGTCACGTGTTCCAGTGTTTGTAAGGGTTGCACTCAGTGATCCGTCTTCGCCGGCCTGAAGCGACGTGTCAATGTTGGACACGCCGAAGTTCTGTTCAGGCGCAGGAGTGAGGCTTAACGGCACATCATCATATGTGCTGGTATCGCCTTCCGGGTCGTCATACTGCACGCTGGCCGACAGCGCGTAGCTTCGATCCTCGGCATCGGGGCTCGCCGTCGTGTCGACGCGGACAGTCCGGACTTCCCCGGGTTCCCATGCCCCCACGTAGGCGGTCGTCGAAGAGCTCTTTCCAAACGTTATATCGGCGTTCTGTGAAACAAACGAGACAGATGCGTCGTCAACAGTCAGCGGGCCCGTGTTTCGGAGTTGAACCTCGTACGTTCCCGTATTACTGACCGCGACAGAACTGCTTGAATTGACGACCGAGAACCGCTGTTCCGGGTCAGGTTCGACCGCGATAGATTGTGCGACGGATTGTGTTCGGAGGCCGTCTTCGTTGTCAAATGCGACCGACAGCTCAAACCCGTAGGGCTCCGGTTCCGCGGCTTCGGCAGCGCGCACACGGTAGTTGAACGTTCGGACTTCTCCCGGTTCCCACTTATCAACAAACCGTGACGTGGCATCGCCGCCGCTCACTGTGAGATCCTGATTCTGTGATTCCAGTGTTACCGCAGCGTTCCGTGCAGAGCTATCCCCAGTATTTTCGACGCGAACTGCTACCGAGCCTGTAGAGTCGACGCGTGCGTTCGAGTCAATATCGGTCACATTAAACGTGGCGTCATCGGTGACGTCGATTTCGATGTCGACAGTTCTGGTTTTCCTGTCTTCGTCTCGTGACCCTGTCCCTTCGGAGATATAGCTTGTGTGCTTGTAGTTGAGTCGCAGTTGTGCATCGTACGTTCCAGAACTGGCGTCTTCGTTCACGCTGATGTCAAACGGCACTGTTACTTTCGGCCCGGCCTGTAGCGTGCCGAGGCTGCGTTTCGAGTTCTTGACTGAGATGGGGGCGTCGCCTGACCCGAGTGACACAGTAAGCCCCTTTGCCGTTGTTACTTCGCTGTTCAACGCCGGGTTTCGAGTGGAGCCACTGTCGAGTTCCCCGCTGTTGACCAGTGAGATTTCTATGGTCTTCTGTTCGCCCGGGGCAACGGTGTCGTCTTCAAGCGTTGCCGCGATATCGGGGCTTCCAACGACTGCAGCAGTTGCCGTCCCACTAGTCACGGTAATCCCGATTACAGCCAAAAGTAGCAGTTTATGTCTTGTAGCGGCCATCTTACTTGCGGGTCCATTCAAACCGCATCTCGTTGTTAGCGATAATCCGCCTCGGCATTCTTCGTTTGTGAGTAGTCATTTCGTGGTATTGACTAAACGTTCAATCACATATAGTGCTTTCGTATCTTTTGAGAGCTAGATGCTGACAGCCGCCAGATCAAAAGCGACACTACCCGGTTGTCTGTTTCGCAATCAGCCAATTCTAAGCGTCTATTGCTGGAATTTACGGGTCTTAGAGACTGTGAAACACTAGGGGAAATATGTCTCCGAGCACATAGAACTAGAGGACAGTCCAGTGTACTTCGGTGAGATAGTGATCGACAATACGCTTAAGTTCATTGAATGTATAGTCAACAGTGTAGTTATCTGCAACCTGTACCCGCTATTCAGTTCAATGATAGACAACATAATTCAGATTGGCCTCGCATCTGCAGGGAGGAAACAGTAAAACCGTGAGCCATTTGAACCGTACCAGACAAGCAGGAAACGGTCGATGTAACGATGACTAACGAGATATCCTTTTTCCAGAATCCAGAGGGAACCCGCGAGGAGATTCTTGAAGCTACGTTCTATGCATTACGCCAGCACGGGTACGCGGATCTTACTATTTCAAAGATAGGTGATGAATTCGGGAAGAGCCAATCCCTCATATATCATCATTACGATAACAAAGACGAGCTGTTGGTAGATCTCTTGGATTATATGTTGGAGCAGGTCGAGAATCAGGTCCCGTTGCCTAACCAGTCTCCCGAAGAGTATATCGAGATCATCGTCGACGAAATATTTGGCACTAGCAGTAACAGTGATGTCGAGTTTTCGCAGGCTGTAATTGAATTGCGGGCGCAAGCAGCACACGACGACGATTACAACCGCCTCTTTCGCAGGAGTGATGATTTCATTCGAAAACAGATCGCCCGTGTCATCCGAGCGGGTGTTGATGCAGGGGCATTTGATGTTGAAGACCCATCCCAGACAGCCGCGCTGTTCCACACCGTTTTAGTCGGGATTCAGGCTGAACGGATTACCAGCGACAAGGAGACTATCGACGACGTGCGAGCCGAATTTCGGCGGTATGTCGAGAAGTGTTTACTCTCCGAGTAGCCGGTCAAGGTCAGGGCCTGCTGAGCGATTAACTGCCACCGTCAGCTGGCATACCACCGCCGGACATCGAGCGGCAGTCTCCTTCGGGTTTCTGGATCGGCTCAACTGAACCCCAAGAGTGGAAGTCCCACCGCATTGACTCGGCTTCAATACGTCGCGGATATCCGGAATCCGCGAGGATGTAGTATGTCACCGGCTCCGGGGAGCCGTCCTGAGCGATTTCATACACTAGCACTTCCTCACCATCGATGGTATCTCGGCCGACCGGTGTGATATCGGGGTTTGCCGCCGGTTGATCGGAGAACCGACCCGGATTAACCTCGTCGCGGTCCATTCCCTGTTGCATCGTTCCCCGGAGGCACTGCCCTCCAGCTACAGTATACGTGTTGTTCCCGAGATGGTACATTTCCATCTTCGCTCTTCTGTAGAAGATTGTTGGTGAGTTGCAGTAGTAGCTGGAAGTCACAGCGGGCAAGGGTGGCGCGGCCGCGCCACCCGACGAACAATGTTCCCATTGAAGACGTTCGTCTCGGAGCGTCGGGCCGCGAATCTGCTGGCACAGATTCGCTGGCGTAACGGCATCTATTGCCCGCGCTGCCGTGACGAATCCGCGATTCGGTACGGCAGCTATCGGGTGTTTCAACGGTATCTGTGTAAGGATTGCGACCGCACGTTCAACGACAAGACTGGCACAGTCTTCGAGTACTCGTCGATACCACTCAGGAAGTGGTATCTCGCCGTCTACACCTACATCCGGCTGAACACGAGCATCAGGCAACTGGACGCTGAACTCGCCGTCACCTACAAGACGGTCTACCGGCGCGTCCAGCGCTTTCTGCGGGCCCTGGACGCGCCTCGGCCACAACTCGAAGGCCCGGTGGAAATCGACGAACTGTACGTGAAAGCCGGGAAGAAAGGCCGCGAGCGCGACGGTCGGTCGCGCTCGCGTGGCCTGTCCACGCGTGGGCGTGGAACGTATCATGAGGACAAGCCGCCGGTGTTTCTCCTCGCTGACCGTGGCACTGGAGAAACGTACGTTCACCCGGCGAAAGCCGCCGACGAATCGACGATTCGACTCCTACTAGGAAACCGCCAGCAGGAGTCGCTGACTGTCTACACCGACGGCTTTCGAGCCTACGAGCCACTAGATTCGGACGACACGTTCGACCGCCAGTATGTCGTCCATGGCGAGGGTGAATACGCTGATGGCGACGTTCACGTCAATACGTGCGAGAGCCACGCGTCGCTGGCACGACGGTGGCTCTCGCCCCATCGGGGCGTCTCCAAAGACAGACTCACACCGTATCTCAGAGCGTTACAACTTCGGAAGCGCGTTCGCCGCAAACCCGGCGATGAAGCACTCAAAACCATCCTCGAAACTGCGCTATGACGCCACCAACAATCGCTTACCCAAGAGCGTCCATCTTTTGTCCCTGCTGGTCGAAGGACCAGTACATATCTCCTTGATAGAAACGGCCAGTCATCTCCATAGTCCGTCCCTCGGACTGTATCGTGGCTGTCATCGCATATGACTCCGGAAACCGCGCGACCTGTCCGAACTGTGTCGACCCGTCATTGTTTCCGCTGACCGTCGGTTTATCCGTGGCAGTTGGCTCAGGCGTCGGTTCGGCTCCGCCGCCACTCTCTGTCCCGTCTGACCCACTATTTTGGTCGCTGCTGCAACCGGCGAGTACGGCCAATCCCGAACACGCGGCAGCGAGTAACTGCCGTCTTGATGGTTGTGCATGGAGGCGGATACCCTCAACAGATGAGTATGTCATGTATTTTGATTATCGTTATCATCATGTACGTCCCACTCTGACCACGAATGGATTCATCGTATGGGCTAGGTAGTAGTATCCAGTATAGCTATACCGAATAACTCACCTTGATATCGATTTGTTCGAATCAAGTTAGAGAGGCTCTGGTGAATCGCTGGAAAGCGTCGACTTCGACCGTTAGAACTAGTGGAATGAAGCGGGAAACCGCCGATGGTTCATGTCGAAAATTTCCCGCTTCACGAGCAATGTCGTTCAGTTAGCTAAAAATGCTGTTGGTGAGCGAGGCGAAGTCGCCGCCCCCGAAGGGGGTGGCGGCTTCGCCGAGTATGCGGTGGTGTCGCTGCACTGTCTGCGGGTTTACCTAGGAAAGTCCTACCGAGAAGCACTTGATTTGCTGAGCGAGATGCCACAAATACTTGGGAAGATCGGCCTTGACGCGGCCGATCTCCCCGATCACTCCACGCTAGTCAAGTGGTTTGACAGAATCAAAACCGAACTCTGGCGAGTGCTGCTGCGCCTGTCGGCGCAGCTGCACGAGCCAAGCGATCACGCCGCTATCGATGCGACGTTTTTCGACCGCGAAAACGCTAGCAAACACTACTGTCGGCGGACGAATTACCGGGTTCAGACGCTCAAAGCGACAGCTCTCGTCGACACAGAAAGCCAAGCGATTCTAGACGTTCACTGTACGACTGAGAAACGCCACGACACACAGCTCGGCTGGCAGGTCGCCCGACGCAACGCGGGCGACCTCGCCAGCCTCGCTGCGGACAAAGGCTATGACTGGATGGATTTACGCGAAAAACTCCGCGAAGAGGGCGTAAGACCGTTGATCAAACATCGTGAGTTCCAGCCCATCGATCACGCGCATAACGCGCGGATCGATGGACCTCAATACCGCCAACGAGCGATGTGTGAGACCGTTTTCTCCACGATTAAGCGCACGCTCGGCGACACCGTGCGTGCGCGAACTTGGTACGGCGAATTTCGTGAACTCGTCTTGATGTGTGTCGTTCACAACATCAAGCAGTTTCTGAAACCGTGAAATCAAGCTACGTCTGCTGATTCACCACGGCCGTTAGAGAGATAATTCGAGGGGTAATTGTTATGCCCGAATATTCATACAGATACTATATGTGCGTTCCAGTTATTTGCTAGATAGATGACCGACAACAGCCAGAGCGATGAGGCTGATGGAGATGAGAGACTATTTTCGGCGCCGAGCGGCACCCTAACTGAAGTTCAGTACAACCCAACCAGTGATCAGGAGCTTACTGCAGTCATCGTTGAGGCCATCACCGATCAGACGGGAATAGAGACAGAAACGTACCATGAGTCGCCGTTACACGACTACATTGATGTCGATGCGATTGAGACGCTACTATTCGGTACACAGCCAGACCAGTCAACCGGACCGGCGACCCAGAACATCACCTTTCGGTACCGTAACATTCTGGTGACTGTTCGCGCTGACGGAGTGGTCCAGCTGTCGGGCGCTGGCAGCAGTACACGAACGAACTAAGCGCGGGGGTACAGGACTGTCCATCTGGGCCGGTCGTCTTTTGTGTATGTACTTCGCTGCCCAGACTGTTCACCACCTGCATTGCAGACTTATTCCCACCGGATGGCCCAGACCACGACAGGCTTCAAATGTTCCCAGTGATAAACGAGCGAGTCTCTGACTTTCGAACAAGCAATCAGTTGACGCGGCAAACTAGTATCACCGTCTGTAATCTCAGTTTAGCTTGGGCTGTCCCGGAACGACCAACAGAGAGACAACCACTTCAGAGACAAGATAAACGCAAGTACAATACAGATTCTAACACGGCCCCTGCTTCGGCTTGGGCTTCACTGCTGGCGTCGCACTGGGCATGCCTGTCACTGGAGTGCTCCTGACCACCTGTCGCGATCTCTAACGGACGCAAATCGGCCATTGAGTCATACTTCCACACCGGTCGGCAGTAGACCGGTTGCCAGCCATAACTACAGCCATTATCTGAAAACACGTTCGACAAGCCGTGCCTCCGCCTTTCTGAGATGATTCGATGTGGTACTCGGAGCACAACCGAGTTCCTCAGCAACGTCCTCGACGCTCCCATTTCGCGGGACGTCGTAGTAACCGATTTCCCGTCCTACGGCGAGTGCCTCGCGCTGACGTGCAGTGAGGTCGATGGCGAAGGTTCCGGGCTGGGCATCGTATTCGCCGACTTTCCGGATGGTTACGGTGATTCCATCGGGAAGTGCATCCCGGACTTCTTCGAGAGCGACCGGTTCGCCGACGACATCAAATAGTACGATACCGTGTGGTCGGTACGCCACCGGTGGAACCACCATTAGCGTCGGCTGTTCGAACGCCGCGTAGAATTGCCGTGATTGCTCAGTCTCGCGGCCACGGACGAACGCGTAGAATGCCTCGTCTCGAACCGGTGTGATATCGTAGTTCTCCACGGTATCGACCGCAGAAAGCGCCGATTCGTAGGGTTCGCGGTCGCCAACGATGTAAAATAGCGTATAGGCCATCCCGTCTTCGACGCCGACTTTCCACGTAACGAGCCATTCGTGCTTGATGGCATCGCTGTCGGTCATAAAGCGATGCATCGGACGCTGATGCTCCGGTGCATACTGAATCTCCAAGCGGAGATATCTCATAGGCGGTCTCTGGAAGTGACTACCATATAAAGACACTAGTGTGTTCGACAGTTCGCGTATTCGCTCCCACAATCTATCTGTCTCTGTTCATGAGCAGTGACCGGCGGAATGTGGACGACGCACAGGCTGATAAGCGTCCATGTTGTGGCAGACACACGAACAACCGATTTAATTCTACACTCCGTGAGGTGCTTGGTTCGTCACCATTCATTCTCACGAAATTCGACACGTTCCTGAACTGGGTCCGGGGATCCTCGATGTTCGTGCTGCAGTTCGGTATCGCCTGTTGTACCATTGAGATGATGGGCACGCTCGCCACAAAACACGATCTCGACCGTTTTGCTGCCGGAGTCCCTCGGGCATCACCGCGACAGGCAGATCTGATTATCGTCCCTGGGACCATCGTTTCGAAGTTCGCACCGCGGATGAAGCGCGTGTACGACCAGATGCCAGAGCCGAAATTCGTCGTCTCTATGGGGTCATGTACCATCTCCGGCGGGCCGTTTCAGGACGGATACAACGTCATCAAAGGTGCGGAGCAAATCATTCCGGTCGATATCCACGTGCCGGGCTGTCCGCCCCGGCCCGAGGCGCTCATCTACGGTGTCGCCAAGCTACAGGAGCGAATCGCGGAGGGCGAGTCCTCACCGGTGACGGTCAAGCCATACGAACTGGAGCAGTTCGGCGACCTCGAACGGGACGAACTCGTGGACAAACTCGCCAGCGAAATCGACGAGGAGGACCTCGTCATGCGGTACGACTGGACAAACTCACCTTGATTTGCCGTGCAGTTGTGAGAACGCGGTCTTGACCGAACGATACCAGCCGCGTGACTGTAGTAGGAGCTTCGGCCCGGATACAGTCGTCGCTCTGGCCGGATGTGCCAGAACCCCACTGCGGCATGAGACTCGGTTCAGATGTTACGACACTGCTTCAGTGTGGGTCACTTCGAACGAGGTCGTTTCATTCTCATCGAGGGTGGTATTCTCCGCGCTGAGCAGAGACGTTCCCAGATAACTCCCAAACGTAGGGCACGTACCGTCAGTGTCAGCCCGTCCACGACAGGACATCGGCCTCACTGGGGTTGTTTATGCCTTGCTTGCAGTGCGAGTGACTAATCACACATTGTAGTGGATGTCAACCAACCGGACTCTGTGACGATACCTCGGAACTTCTCTGCCCAAACTATGTATTTGCACCTATTGATTGGAAGTTCACTATTGTACAGCCATGATAAACCAAATACGACAACAATGAAAGTAGTAACAATGGATTCAGGGATGTATAAGAATAATAAATAGGACTAGTGCTATTCTTTCATCTAGAAATAATATCAACAGCTAAAGGCAGCATTTATCTCCCCAAACCGAGCTATATTGGAACTAGATATCCGTAGATACTAAAGAACAATCGAATTCAACTTGTACCTGTTGTCTTTGGCATCAAATCAGTCCGTAGTTATATCAATCACAATTTTCCGATACCAGCGGCCGATGAGGGCCTGTCGGGTTCACTGCTGGCACACCCATAACACATGTACAGCTGTTATTGTATTCTTGTTTCACCCTTTGGGAACAGCTTTTTAACTGATACCCAGTACAATATGTAGTAAATCTTCGTTGCGACTATCAGCTAACTATGGCTGCCAAAACAGATTTTCAATTCTGGATAGGGCAGCGGAGTGGACTCATTTACTCGGGAATACATCTGAAAGAATATACTACGATAGTGCTGTACTCCGCCTTGACTGGAATAACACGTAGCCGTTATCGGTACCTGAACAACTCTCAGGACAGTTAGTCAGCGATGGCATCAGATAACTCGGAGCGATTCAGTTACAGTTCGACGACATCGCCGCTCTCGGCGGCTTTGTGAATCGCTCTGATGATCCGCATATCTTGAAGACCGTAGCGGCCGTCCGGGACAATATTAGCATCAGTCAGAACGCGGTCGGCGAAGTAGTCGAACTCCTCTCGCATTTCGTACTCCGCGTCAAAATTGTCGTGCTCGACAGTTACTGTAGTCTGATTTCGAGACATGTGAAGTTTCGCCTTTCCGTGGAATGCTGGACGGAATTCGATTTGCCCGTCTGTCCCAGTTATTTTCAGTTGTGTATCACTGTGGGCGTTCTGGCTGTCGGTCGTGACCATTTTGACACCGTCTTCCAGCGCAAGCAACGCCCCGGAGCGTTCATCAGGCACGTCTTCGAAGGCGTCTCCATGCGAATCCATCTGTGACTGCACCGCCAGTGGCTCCCGGTCGAGCAGAAACCGAGTCGTGTTAATCGAGTAAATCCCTAAGTCCATTACTGAGGTACCGTAGCCCGAGAGCTCTGGATCGAGTCGCCACTGGTCCGTATTCGGATTCATCTCAAGCAAGGGCTGACTATTGTTGCCGTACACGGATACTGGCTCACCGATGAATCCGTCATCGATGAGCTCTTTTGCACGCCTAACAGCGGGATCAGTCTGCATCCGGTAGGCAATCATCAACGGTACCGCGGCGGCCTCACAGACTTCAACCATTTCCTGCGCCCGTTCGACTGTCGATTCCATCGGTTTCTCGCACAGGATCGCCTTGTCTAACTCCGCGGCTGTCTCGGCATACTCCAGATGCAAGGCGTTCGGTGTCCCGATGTAGATGGCATCGAACGCATCTGCTTTCTCTCCGTCATGGAACTTTTCATAACTGATCCCGTGGTCCACGTCGTTCTCATCGGCGAGACGCTCAGCTTTCTCCGTGGAACTACTGATGAACGTCGTAACTTCACCTAGATCAGAGTCCTGAATCGCGGGGAGTGCAAGGTCAATCGTCCACCAACCGAGGCCTAACAGTGCATATCGGACCGTTCCGTCGGTAGTGGTTTGCCAGTCACGCTCGTTATAGGTATCAATCCAGTCTTTCATACAAAGTTATTTTAAACCTTGGTGCTAAAATCTTCGGATTCTGGACACACAAACACCGTCTCGGTGGTAGTAGCCCATTGAGTCTCACCGCAACTTCTGGTTTTCGACGACGGTGCTTGATGACGTCTGAGGTTTTGTCCTTTCCACGTCCAATTGCTGGTGAGTGGGTCACGTCGCTGGAGTCAGCCACTGTTCTGTGTTGTAATCTAATTATAATTGGCCTTCTTCAGTTAGGTGCTACGCTCTTGGGTAAGCGATTGTTGGTGGCCTCATAGCGCAGTTTCCAAGATGATTTTGAGCGCTTCCTCGCCGGGTTTTCGGCGGACGCGCTGGCGTAGCTGAAGTCCTCTGAGATACGGCGTGAGCTTGTCCTTGGAGACGCCCCGATGGGGCGAGAGCCACCGTCGCGCCAGCGACGCGTGGCTCTCGCAGGTATTCACGTGAACGTCGTCGTCAGCGTATTCACCCTCCCCGTGGACGACGTATTTGCGGTCGAACGCGTCGTCCGAGTCAAGTGGCTCGTAGGCCCGAAAGCCGTCGGTATAGACAGTCAGCGACTCCTGCTGGCGGTCGCCGAGCAGGAGTCGAATCGTCGATTCATCGGCGGCTTTCGCCGGGTGGACATACGTTTCACCAGTGCCACGGTCAGCGAGGATGAACACTGGCGGCTTGTCCTCGTGATATGTTCCACGCCCACGCGTGGACAGGCCACGCGAGCGCGACCGACCGTCGCGCTCGCGGCCTTTCTTCCCGGCGTTCACGTACAGTTCGTCGATTTCTACTGGCCCTTCGAGTTGTGGCCGAGGCGCGTCCAGCGCCCGCAGGAAGCGCTGGACGCGCCGGTAGACCGTCTTGTAGGTGACGGCGAGTTCAGCGTCCAGTTGTCTAATACTCGTATTTAGCCGGATGTAGGTGTAGACGGCGAGATACCACTTCCTGAGCGGTATCGACGAGTACTCGAAGACTGTGCCAGTCTTGTCGTTGAACGTGCGGCCGCAATCCTTACACAGATACCGTTGATAGAGCCGATAGCTGCCGTGCCGAATCAGCGATTCGGTACGGCAGCGCGGGCAATAGACGCCGTCACGCCAGCGAATCTGTGCCAGCAGATTCGCGGCGCGACGCTCCGAGACGAACGTCTTGAGTGGAATCATGCTTTCGTCGGGTGGCGCGTTAGTACCTAGCGTAACTTTTGAAGATAACTGCCGAGATGATTGTCGATCCAAGAGGCCGCGAAACTCAGCTGAGCTGTGAGCTTCTCAAAGAGTTCGGTGAGGAGAGCGCGGTATTCTGCCGCGTTCTCCACAATCAACGGTGACGCTTCCCATTTCAGACTCTTCCAGACCTGCTCGATTGGGTTGAGATCCGGTGAGCCAACGGGGAGAAACACGAGGTCAATCCCGAGTTGATGGGCTCGCTTGCGTGTATACTCGCACACGTGTGAAGAGAAGTTATCCAAAACGAGCAGAATCCGAGCCAGCGGATTCTGCTCGCGGATCCCCTCGAGACACTCGCAAATTCGCTCTTTCTCCTGAGTGGTTGGAAACTGAAGTACACTCTCACCAGAGAGTGCATAGAACCCGACCGCTGGTTCGTCTAACTTCACCAGCGGTCGGGTGATGTGAGGGTCGTCGACGGTGTAGAGTCGCTGTGAGTTGTCCCACGGTTGCGGATGCGATGTGTCGAGGAATCCAAGTACAGTTCCACCGTCCGTACGGATCTCTTCGTCAACGACCCAGCCTTCCTCGTCGTCTCCATCGCGTTTGTTGTGGGGCTCATCAGACCCCTCGTCGAACACGTCGCTGACGCGTTCGTCGAGGATCTCTTCGGCATTCTCTGGCCGTGATGGACGCTTAGTCCGTGGAATTGCGTAGGAGAGGCCGAGCTTTTCGAGGAATGTAGTGAGGTGGGCTGGGTGAAATTCAACGTCGAACTCCTCGTTGATGAGGTGCTGTATCTCCTGTTTCTTCCAGGGTTGGCCCTCACGGAGCAGGTCCAGGAGGCGTTCTCGTTGGGCTGGGCCGAGCTTCGGGGGCCTGCCGCCCCCGAAGTTCGGCATCAAAAGTCCGAGACCACCCTTGTTCCACCGACGAGCCCAGCGTGTTCCTGTTGCGGAGGACCTGCCGACGTCGTCGGCAGCGTCCTCCAGGGTCGCCCCCTTGTACAGCCGCTTAATGAAGATCAGCCGCTCAGTGAGTTTCTCATCCGTAGACTCTGTGAGGAGTCGATCGAGATCGTCCTCACTGAGGTGACGAACGATCTCTTTGCGGCGATCTCCAGACATACTCATACATCATATTCCACCTTCATAACTTCCACTAGCCACTATCGCGCCACCCTTGCCCGCTACGACTTCCAGCTACTGCTGAGAGCTTACCAACAATCCTCTACAGAAGAGCGTAGGTGCTATTATACTCTCTCTGACTATGGAAAAATAGACAGAAATCACTGCTCAAACACCCTCGTTCAGACAGCTAACACAGTCTTATGTTGGTAAGTATATCCTAATAGATATGAAACCGCCAGAACCACTGTCAAGATATCTACTATATGAAGGTATTATATAATTATAACTTAGAATTTGCTATGGGATGACATTTATATAAACTACCTGAAACACTAAGTGGGTTTAAAGCCTCTAAATTGATGCCTCATTCCAACCTTTGAGAATTGCTAGAATGCTCTGGGTTCGTCTTTATCAGCCAATAATGCTGATTGACCAGCCTATCTTCCATTATTTCATTTATTATAACAGCTATGGCTGTCAATTACATATAAATATGTACTCTATATCCGACTGTGGCGCAGCCGTAGTAAGCGTATATTGATGTTTTGGGGAAGTCGTTTGTAAACACATTGGCGCATCTTACAGGGAGTCACAGCGCATGAACAACAATGCAAATCGAACGTTGATTTCGGGAGGAACTGTTGTTACGCCGACCACCGAAATTGAGGATGGGACAGTAGTCTTCTCCGATGGAAAAATCGTCTCAGTGGAAGCCGAATCTCATAATTCTCCAGATATTGATGCGACGGGGAAATATGTCCTTCCCGGATTGGTTGATCTCCACGGTGATGATATCGAACAGCACCTTTTTCCGAGAGCTGGTGAGCGCGTGGATACGACTGTCGGTCTGGATCGGTGTGATATTGCAAATGCCAGCGCGGGAGTTACGACAAAGTATCATGCCATTGCATTTGAAGACGTTCCAGATGATAACCGGAGCATCGAATTAGCCCGTCGCTTGGCTGAGCATATCCGAGATTTTAACCGTGAAACCGGCGGTAGGGTCGACAACAGGCTCCATCTGCGGTGTGAACTCACCAACGAAACGGCCGTCGACGCCGTCTCGCAAGAAATTCAATCGGGAGGAGATCTCGTTTCCCTTGTTTCACACATTCCCGGAACAGGCCAGTACGCTGGCGAAAACACACTTGCACAACGCTATAATCTCCCGGATGAGACCTCAGAAACAAGCCTTCAGACTCTCGAAAAATGCCGCACTGGTGTCTCTGAAGCAGAGATAATCTCACGTGCCCGAAAGATCACAGAGCTGGCGAGCAATAGAAATATCCCAGTCGCCTCACACGACGATGAAAGCGTCTCGAGTGTAGACAACGCCGCTGCTATCGGAGTGGATATCAGTGAATATCCGCTCTCCCACTGTGTTGCACAGCGTGCAACCGAGCTAAACTTGGCCGTTGTGATGGGCGCACCGAATGTGGTTCGTGGTGGGAGCCTGTGGGACGGGCTCGACGCTTCTCAGGCAATCAGAGACGGTGTTGTCGACATCCTCTGTAGCGACTTTCGTCCGCAATCACTGCTTAGCTCTGTTTTCATCGAAAACGGTGATTCTCTCACAGACCGGGTGTTACGTGTGTCTACTGCACCAGCTGCTGCTGCCGGCCTGTACGACCGTGGCCGATTGGAGTGCGGGGCAAGGGCCGATCTTATTATTGTTGACCCAGACCCGGTTCCATCGATAGCACGAACATTTGTTGCCGGCGACGAAGTCTATCGCTCCGCATAGCCTACTCGTGACGTCTACCGAGTAAAACTGCACGCGAACCAAACCGTTCTTATCGGACTACTCGCTGTCTGCCTTTTCGCGTTCAACTGACCAGTGATACACCGAACATGCCCCTGCAACACCTACTACCAGAGAAAACAGACCTAAAACCGTGCTTCCGGAAAGAGAGAAGGCGACAGAGGCGGCTAGGACCATCGCACCCAGCACCGAGACAGCCGCGTAATACTGATACCACTGTTCTCCTTCCTCCTCTTCAGAGCGGTCAAGGTACTCTTCAAAGTCGTTGGCCTTCTCGGTAAGGGTGATATGCCCTCTGTCTTGGTTAAAATCGATGACACCGATGTCGTCCATCTTCGGGAGATGGCATTGGTACAATCCTACGTACACGCGCTTGCGCTCACTTGATGTCAACGCATCAGTTGTGGTTTCGTTCTCGATGGCTGCGACGTGTTCTGCGAGTTCTCCAAGAGAGACCTGTTCGTCTCGTTCTCGAAGAAAGTGGAGGACCTCTCTCCGACGGCTGTTTTTCAGTATTTCAAAAATAACATCTAGAGATGCACCAGATTCGTCCTGCTCCTGCGGCGCCGTCTGGTCGGTACTGCTTTCCTTTCCTTTTGGCACCGGGACAGATTCGTCGCTTAGTTCATTATTCGGTTCTGCTTTCGTTTGTGCGGTGTCTTTGACTCCCATATTTACCCACTTCCTGTGTGCTGCGACATCGTCCACCCGTCTGGAATCGCGCTCACACAGCCCCCCGGCTGTATCGACGGAGCGTTACGCTGTCAGCCAGCATTTCAAATCAACATCACCTTGCCACTTAATACTTTGTTATGTGACTGGTTAGATAATTTTTCTTTGATTACCGCAGGGGTAGTGAGTAGTTGTTTGGGTATTCCGGGAGTAACAGCGTTCTTCGACTCGATATCTGATGATCCATACTGAAAGCCTGCCTCAGTGTGTACTGAGATGCGAAAAATACGTGGAATACCTGCCATAATCGCCTAGACACTCTAATATTGCGGGTAAACGCAACTGAAATCCTCGAAATTGTACCGGATAAATTGTAGCGTATATCCACCGTTTCTGTGAGCTGTTCCAGTAACGTAATCTTATGAGTTGCAATTGAACGGCCATCTGTATCGAAGAGATGCACCCGTACGGGCGAAGGTCCCGAATACATTCTCTTCTGGGTTGTCGTCAGGAATTGGAGCCTTACGGACTTCGCAGTCTTTGTTGTTGACCGGTTGCTGTCTAATGGCTGAGCACGTAGATGAAATACGCGTTTTTGTGAACAGAGTGGAAGAGGGATATTACTCACCACATACTCAGTATATCAACCAAAATCGTGTATGGCTACGAAGCGAGAGCAAAAGACACGAGCGAAACAATTAACCATAGGCACATGGAATATCACTGTACACGAGTCTGTGTCCAAAGAAGGTAGCTGGTACACTCGTGCATACGAATAGATACGATGGCAGACTTTGATCAGTGGGACGAAGTGAGCTACGTAATCAGTTCACGGTATCGAGTCGAGACTCTCCGTCGGTTGTCAGAAGGCCCTGCGACACCGTCGTTAATCGCGGACGACAGGGAAATGAGCATTGCTCATGTTTCACGCGCCCTGCAGGAGCTCCGTGAATCGGAACTCGTTGACCTATTAGTTTCGGAAGATCGGAAGAAAGGCCGCGTGTACGACATCACCGAGAAGGGTGTCAATATTTGGGAAACAATCGAGCGGAAGAACATGGCGTAACTGTCGCGACTCGGCCTCGGGCTGACAGGATCGCACAACTGCGTCGACTTAGAACCATCTCTATCTCCCGTTTCGATTCGAATTGAATTTATAAACCGATATGAGTATTTCGCGTAGACGTTACTCCGTCACACTAACTCTATGATTCTCTCACAATACGGTGTGCTCTCCATAGATTCGGTAACCCCAGTCGTTTAATCGAGACGTCAACGAACGGTATCGGCTTACTACGACTATGGCTGGAAGTTCCCATCCTGACGGATGTGTCCGGTGGTAAACGAACGCTACCCCTCCCGAGACATCCCCCTGAAGAAAGCTATTCTTAGAGATTGAACGCAAAGAGTGTCTACTGGCGGGTATAGCGGCCGTAACAATAATGATTTGTAACCTACCTGCGTACGCATGTTGTCCATAGGCTACGGAAAATTATTGATCGGGTGCGCCGCTGGACTGTTACTCCTTGGAGGCGCTACGCTGGGGCTTGGAATCGGTGGCTTCGCTGATGTGCCGGCGGATTCTGGGGCCACTGTGGGCGAGGATGAAATGGAGATCCGCACTGTGCAGGCACCAACCGAAATTCGGCCAGATGAACCGTTGCGTGTGCAACTTCGAATCATAAACGTGGGATCGGAAACGACAACGCAACAAGTAGCACTACGATTGAACGGGGACGGAGACCAACAGCCACCTGAAACGGTAGCAACAAAACAAGTCGAGGTTTCGGCTGCAGAACCGACGGACGTGACGTTTGCTGTCGAGTCCGGTCAACTCGGCTCCGGGGAATACACGTACGCCGTTACCGTCGGTGAATCATCGTCCCCGAAATCAACCGGGAGCGTGGCTGTCCTCACCCCGCCTACGTTCGTACTCGCCGACACCACCGAAAACGCTACCATAGTCCGTGGAACGAACGCCTCTATCCGAGCAAATCTGACCAACGTCGGTGCATATCGCGGCGTCCAGACAGTGCGAATCGCTATCGATGCGAACCAAAACGGCCAGTACTCCGACGCTGAATTGCTGAACGAGAACGTCCACTCGCTTGCGGCCGGCCAGAGCAAGATGAGCACTGCTACGGTCCATACCGCTGATCTGGCACCCGGACGATACCAATACAAAGTCCACACCGGTAACACAACAACGACCGGGGTACTCCGTGTCCAGCAACCGGCGACGTTCCGGGTGCAGAATACGACCGTACCGGTCAACGTAACGAAAGGAGACACTGCTAATGTCTCAGCAATCGTCGAGAACGTTGGTGACGTGGACGGGACCGACACTGTCAGACTCCGCAGTGAGTCCATGAACACCACCTATTCGCGCTCTGTTTCACTTGCTGCCAACGAAACGAGAACGGTGTCCATTGGAGTGAATACGACGAGTTTGAGCCGCGGGACACACAACTATTCACTTGGAACTGCTAACGACACAGATACCGTCTCGATGACGGTACAGGACAGTCATTTCGACGTGTCAAATCTGGCGGGACCGAATGTCCTGTATGTCGGCGATACGGCTGTGTTTTCCGCCGATGTGACGAACACGGGTGAGATAACGGGATCCCAATCGATCCAGCACCGCATCGACAGCGATGACGATGATCGACCGGAGGCCTACGGAGTCGACAGAAACGTGACGCTTGCACCCGGCGAATCGACTCGTGTTCGGTTCGAAATCGAATACACGGTAACTGACTCGACGGACTACCCTGTGGAACCACTGAGCCTGCAGACGTACGTCTACGGCATTTATTCAGGAGACGCGCGTGCGTCAACAGCCATGTCGGTCAAGCCGTCATGGGCAAAAGACGGCGAGTCCAGCGGTTCCAGCGGAAGTACCAGTGTCTCTGATGGAGACCGCGCTTCTCTCGATGAAATAACCCAGGACAAGTACGGACTCTACTATGATGAGGTGAGCGGTGAAACGAAGCGCCAGATCGAGGAGATTCACGAACGTCAGCCGTTTGCCGAGGGCCTTGCGGCTACAGAGGTTCGGACGCGTGAGGAGATCGCTCGGCAGGAGTACGGTGCCGATGTGAAACCTGGCGATAATTTCAATTTCACTGGGTTAGATATTGAAACTCAACAGAAGGTCGAAGCAGACTTCGATGCACAGTTTCAGACTGAGTCCAGTGACCGAATTGAATCTTGGGACGAGCTAGCAAACGACACGTACGGAAAGTCGTACGAGAAGTTAACCGCCAGTCGCCAGACGGATATCAGGACGACGTATCAGGAGCAATTCGAATAACCACTCCCCCTAACAACAGTAATCGCCGGACGCAGGCACGTTTCGGAATCGGCCTAACGAGATATTTATCGACCCGACAGTTCACTGTATATGACTGCTAACCTTGGAAAGTAAGGAATAACAATAGATTGATTGGTCCAATGCGGCGACAGAGAGGGCCCTGTTGGTAGCCGGTAAGCGGCCCTACAACCTACCATGACTATCACTGAACCAGAGGTTGCTATTGGAGCGTGGGTCTGGCATGAAAGGCGACCCGAGATAACCCGCTCCTTTTTCAGTCGCTCTGTGCGTACCGTAGTGAACTCGCTCCAGCAACACAACTGTGCTGTACAACTCACAGAAGCGAAGCAGCATTCCTCACTCTCAAGGAGGACATAGCGTGTATAAAGGCTCGACTGTCGGTGTCGTCGTTCCGGCATACAACGAAGAGGGGTTCATCGGTGAGGTCGTTGACTCACTTCCGGAGTACGTTGACCAAGTGTTCGTTATCGACGACTGCTCGACAGATGGCACGTGGACTGAAATCAAGGAATACGTCGACACCGAGGAAAAACAGGCAGGTATCTCTAGCGACTCTTCAAAACAAATAGTTGTGGCCGATGGGGCCGGGACAACAATCTCTGAAAGTCAGACGTTCCTCGACAAGCGGATCGTCCCAGTCCGCCATCAGACCAACGGTGGTCGCGGGGCCGCCGTACAAACTGGATACGAGCTAGCGCTTATAAGCGGTATGGACGTGGTTGCGGTCCTTGATGGCGACGGCCAGATGGACCCGGACATCCTTGAGAAGATACTCGACCCGGTCGTCGAGGGGGAAGCGGATTACGCGAAAGGCAACCGACTGATATCCCGCCGTCACTGTACTCAGATGTCCAACTGGCGGTTGTTCGGGAATGCTCTTCTCACGCTGTTGACAAAGATGGCCAGCGGACACTGGAAGATGCGCGATCCACAGAACGGATACACTGCGATCTCTGCGACGGCGCTGGAGGCACTCTCGCTGAACGACCTGTTCGACGATTATGGGTTCCTGAATGATATGCTCATTCAGTTAGACGCCAATGGAATGACTGTTCAGGACGTGCCGATGGAGGCGCTTTATGGCGACGAGTCGAGCGGAATCAGATACAGCTCGTTCGTCCCGAAGCTATCTCTTCTGTTACTTTATGGGTGCATCTGGCGGTTACAACAAAAGTATCTCTCCCGAACAGAACCGGAGTAACCACTCAAGATGGGTGTACGTCGTTTCTGGTCCGGAAGCGACGTAATCAAACGCCGGTATGCAGTTGTTACTTATTACAGCGTAGGCGTGAGCGGAACGCATGGGAAGGTGGTCTGATACTTTGCCAGCGACTGTGGATTTGCTTGCTGCCGTTGGGTACACAGCGGTTGTGCTCCTCGCTTCACTCTCGTCTCTTGAAGGAGTCTTTCTCGCAGCCATCGCGCTCCCGTTCTTGCTATTCGTCCCGGGTTATGCCGTGGTCGCGTCGCTGTTTCCCACTTGGAACCCGGAGTACGAGAATCACAGATTGATTGCCACCGAACGGCTACTGTACTCAGTTGCGGCGAGTATCTGTTTGGCAATCATCGTTGGAGTCAATATTGAGTTCACACCGTGGCCGATTCACCCAACACCAGTTATTACTGCCCTTGCTATCGTAACTGTGGTGACAGCCGGGATCGCATGGTATCGACGCCACCAAAGGGCTCCGACGGGCCTCGGCCAAGCCTCAATGCCCTCTGGAACTTCACAGGCAGCCAGTGGACGTTCCGACGGGGAGAGAATACAGTTAGGAACTATCGCTGTGAGCGTGGCGATTCTTGTCACGTTCGCCAGTGTAACATTGGTCGCGGCTCAGCCACAACGCGGCGAAGCGTACACAGAGTTTGGGCTGCTGACCGAGAGTGAGGCTAGCGATCTGGAGGCCAGTGGCTACCCAGAACAGATCGCGATGGGCGAGTCCAAACAGATGTATTTCACTGTCACCAACCACGAAATGGAGACAACTGAGTACGTCGTAGTCGTGCAGTTGGCCAGAGTCGCGCCGACTGGAGAAGTGACCGAGCGGACACGGCTTGATAGTTATAACAACCGGACTGCGACTGGAGACCGCTGGCTGCAACGTCACACGGTTACGCCAGTACTGGAAGGGGAGCGCTTGCGGTTGACGTATCTGTTGTACAGGGGCGGCCTCCCGGATCAACCCACAGCTGAAAATGCGTACCGTGAGACCCACATCTGGGTCGATGTAACGTGAGCTACCAACGACAGGAACCTGCAGGTCGGTTTGGGACAGTTTGATGATTATTGTAGGACAGCCTAACTCATGACGGGGTGAGTGGCTCGGAACGGCTACCGACATTATTGGTGCCCTCCACAGACACGACGTTTCGAATAAACGCTTCGTACTGATCGATCACGGCTGTCGGGGCGAAATCGGTCGCACGCTCAACCAGCACATCTCTCGGGAGTGGGTCGTCGAGCGTCGTCTGGATGGCCGCTGCAAGTCCTTCATCGTCATCGACATCCACGAGTGGGCCAAACTCACCGTCTTTGAGGATCTCTGCTGGGCCACTGGGACAATCGGTTGAGACGACTGGACATCCGCAGGCAAGTGCCTCGATGAGGACGGTCGGCAGACCCTCGTGGATTGAAGACATTGCGAGGACATCGGCACTCGCCATGTAGCCGTAGGGATTGTCGACAAAACCGGGAAACGAAACTACATCGTCGATACCCAACTCGGCTGCGAGCCTTTCGAGTTCGGTCCGCTTCGACCCACGACCCACAACTATTGCACGCGTGTCCGGTTGAGCAGCATGGATCCGTTTGAAAGCGCGGAGGAACGACTCAAAGTTCTTCGCTCTCTCTAAGCGTCCGACACCGAGAACAACGTCGAGGTTCGGCGAGTGGGTCCATGGATGATCCACCGATTCCTCTGCCCGCTCCTGTACCTCTTGGACTGGGATTGGGTTGTGGAGAACGGCCACCTTCTCGCGGCCGACGCCGACGTGTTCTACGACGCTGTTGGCGACACCTTCAGAGACGGCGACGAACTGGTCCGACTGATGGGCGAGGCGACGCTGCAACCATTGGACGAGCTTCTCTTTCGACCCCTTCTGCAGCCCGAGCGTGTTATGAATTGTCGAGATTGTGACAGTATCTGACCCAGATAGCGCCTGTGAAATCATATGAATATCGTTAGCATATGTCATCTGTGAGAAAAGTATCTCGGGAGACCGTCGGCACAGATATCGCACGAAAGCGGGAATGCTCGCACCGATTCCTATCCCTGGAATCCGCCGTGTTCCGAGGTCAACCATATTTACACTCCCAAGAACATCGGACCGGAAATCTCCCTCGTTGTACGACACCACAAGATCTACCTCATATCCACGCTTCGAGAGTCCATTCGCGACAGAAACGGTCACACGTTCAGCACCACCGACTGTCAGAGAGGGAACGAAGAACGCTATCGGCCCAGTGTTTACCATTAGTTTCACAATCTGTGTGGGAGGGCTTGTTTATACTCACCTTACACCGTTTCTCGGTGTGCGTTTCTGACTTTTCGGTAGTGATTTCGTTGGTTCGAATCTCTCGAACCAACTCGGCAGGTCGTGTATTGGGGGGCGGACTGCTCTCTATGAGAGTGACACAACGAACTAGCAGACCAGACGTAGGTAGCATAGCGCGGAGAATAATCCATCTAACTCGTCCGTGTAGGGAGGGTATAATTTTGAGCACCGGTGTAGATTACGTGAGCAATGTGTGGAATCTGTGGTCAGTATCTTCGATCTGGCTCACCTGTAACTGATGATCTTGAACGTATGAACGACTGTCAGCGTCATCGAGGTCCTGACGATGACGGAATTTTTACAGATGGAAGCGTTGGACTCGCACACCGACGACTCAGTATTATCGACCCCGAGAGCGGCGGACAGCCAATCGATAACGAGGACAGTACGGTAACCGTCATCTTCAACGGGGAGATCTATAATTACGGTCGTCTCAAAGATCAACTCATATCCGCTGGACACCGGTTTACCACTGAGACCGACACGGAAGTGCTGGTTCATCTCTATGAGGAAGAAGGTCCAAGTTTCGTCGACGAACTCGACGGAATGTTCGCGTTCGCTCTGTGGGACAGTGATCGAAACCGTTTATTACTGGCCCGGGACCCGATGGGTATCAAGCCGCTCGTTCTCGCCGAAACGGACGACAAGCTCGCGTTTGCCTCCGAGCTCAGTTCCCTGTTCGAGAGCGATATGGAACTCGGCGGCATCGACCGAGACGCACTTGCTCAGTACTTCGCATTCGGCTATATCCCGGCACCAAAAACGGCCTTCCGTAACGTCTCGAAGGTCCAACCCGGCGAGCGGATACTCATATCCGACGACGGTATCGACCGCGACAAATACCACGAGCCATCGATCACTCCCCGCGACCCTGACATTGACACTGCTGCCTCACACCTACGCTCGCTCATCGAATCGGCGGTCGAAAAACGTCTGATGGCTGATGTTGAACTTGGAGCGTTCCTCAGCGGGGGAATTGATTCGACAATAATCGTCGGGACGATGGCACAGTTACTCGATGAGCCGATAAAAACGTTTACCGTCGGTTTCGACCAAGCTCGATTTGATGAGTCTTGGGCGGCACGAGAGGTGGCGTCTTTCCACAATACCGATCATCACGAGATCACGCTCACAGCCAATGACGTCCGTGAATCCGTGCCGGATGTTCTGAATAAATTGGGGGAACCCTTTGCTGATCCGGCACTGATGCCGAGCTACGCTGTGTCTCGAGCCACGAAAAATAACGTCAAGGTCGCACTCTCAGGGGACGGTGCCGACGAACTGTTTGCTGGCTATGATAAGTACCGGGTTGAGTCCCTGTCAAAATACTATCGAGCGCTGCCATCGCAAATACGAAAATACGCCGTTGAACCGGCTGTGAATGCGCTACCAGCCTCGCGTGGGACTGCAATCGGAGACGCCGTATACAAAGGACAGTGGTTCATAAACCGAAGTGGAGAGCGATCGGTTCCCGAACGTCACTTCGATTTAATGCGTGTATCCGATGACCAAGCTATCCAGTCCGTCACGAACGTTGACCCAATCGAAGCTGGGCAGAGCACCCTCCGGACACAGCACGCCGCGATATCGCCCGAACTGACTGATCAGGCAAGTCTGGCACGGATACAGGCTGTTGACACCCGCTTGTCGCTCCCAGATCAAATGCTCACGAAAGTTGACCAGGCCAGTATGTACAATTCACTTGAAGTACGTGTTCCGTTCCTCGATACTGATGTCGTTGAGTATGCACTCAGTCTCCCAACAGATCACAAACTAACTGGCCGTGATCGAAAACGCGTGCTGAAACGAGCCTTCGATGATGTGCTGCCGGAGTCTATCTTACAGCGAAGCAAACACGGTTTCGACATGCCGATCGGTGAGTGGTTCAAAGACGAACTCGCAGACGAGTTCGTCTCGATGGTCCGTTCTACCGATTTGGGCATTCTCGATACCGCTGCGGTTTTAAATCTATTCGAGGAGCATCTCAATGGAAACCACGACCACTCGCGGTTCCTCTGGACGGTATACGTTTTCAAACACTGGGCTCTGCGCATGCAAGAACAGGGAGTCCTCGAATAGGCAAACGAAGTCAAGATTCAATGTGATCGCACGCCACAATTTGGTGTCGCGAACCGGTTATAGAGGCGTATTACTCAAAAAATCGGACTATTAACTATACCCGTCTACCTGTAATGATCGGCCGAAATAAATGCACATACTCCGGGTCGCGCAAGATATCTTTCCTGAAACCGTCGGTGGTGCGCCATATCACATACATGCCCTGAGCCGCGATCAGGCTGCGATGGGCCACGAGGTCACCGTATTGACTGTTTCGGACGATGTCGAAGAGCGAGAGGTCACTGACCAGAACGGGTACACTCTGATCAAACAACCGCCGAAGCTAGAGCTCCTCGGGAATCAAATCTTCGCCAATACTGTCCGTGATTTGCGTGGTGTGGAAGACTACGACGTGGTTCATACCCATTCTCACCTGTTTTTTTCGAGTAACGTGGCCGCACTGTACTGCCGAATGGCTGATATCCCAGTTGCAATCACATGCCATGGTCTCAACTCACAACGAGGTCCGTTCTGGTTCTCGCGTGCACACCTACGTACGCTGGGCAAGTGGACATACGATTCGGCCGACATCACGCTTTGTTACACCGATGTTGAGCAATCTAAACTCCGTGATCTTGGTGTCGACGCTGACATCGCGGTTGTAAACAACGGGATCGATACCAGCCGCTTTTCACCTACTGGACGAGATTATCCCCGTATCGCGAACCAGAGCGGTCAGGCAATTGTATTTGTCGGCCGCTTAGTCGACGGGAAGCGGCCCCAGGACGTATTAGATGCGTTCGATACGATACGAGATCGGTGCCCAGACGCATCGCTGTTTTTCTGCGGCGATGGCCCGCTTCGAGACAGTCTTGAATCGACGGCTGCTGATAAAGGACTTACAGATGCTGTGGAATTTTTGGGCCGTGTTCCATATCAGCAAATGCCCTCGGTATTCCGAGCAGCGGACCTCTTTGTGCTTCCGAGTCGGACTGAAGGGTTTCCACGGACAGTTATCGAAGCGTTAGCCTGTGAAACACCAGTCGTTGCCAGCAATCTTGAGCAGACCTCGGAAATAGTTAACCAAACTGGAGAAGCAGTCCAAGTCGGCAATGCTGAGGGATTCGCGACAGCGATTGTTGATTTACTTAGCGACCAGCACCGTCTCTCAGAACTCGGAGAGCACGGTCGAGAAATAGTCACGACGCGGTACAATTGGGAAGAAACAGTGCGAGCAACGACACAAATACTGGGCCAAGTGGCTGAAACCGGCGACTCTGTGATTCAAGAAAAAACGGAGTCAACCAGCAGCCCCGCGCCCGTGATTAAGGACGAACTCTGAACGAATGGCGTATCGAGCCCCGACTGGTTCAGGTTGCTCAGTTCTATGCCACTGTCGCAATTTCATAAAACAACCAACATTTTTTCTTAGGTGGTTTATTGGCGCTGTCCGTGGCCTGAATTCGATGAGAGTGATCGTCTCAAACGCATTAGTTGCTGATTACTTAATATCTACTGTACATAAGACTGCACAAGAAGTTGACATCACGCTGTGTGGCAGGTCAGAAGGGGAATAAATGAGTCACGAGACTAACCTTGATCAGGAGTCGTTTGACAGCTTTGAGTTCGCCAACCGCGATATACAGGAATATCTGGTCATACTCTTGTCCGGGATTCTTGTCCTCGAGACCGTGCTTTTCCTGTCCATTCAACCGGTAACCGGATATGAAACCTCGCTGGTAGACGGACTATCCCACCTGTTCTGGTTCGCCTTCTATTCGGTTCTGATTGGTGGAATATTGACACTGATAGCAGCAGCTATTACGCAAACGAGGTACTGGCGACATGGTCTTGGCCTCGTGCTTTCAAACTATGCGCTGTATTTTTTTCTTCCGAAAGCCCGCGGTTATCGGTTTTATGGACAGGGAACGGCAGACGCGTTACAACACATCGGCGACGTCAGGGCGATTCTGGAAACCGGCTCACTTCCGGGAATCTGGTACCCGGGCGAACATGTGTTGATGGCCGAGATGGCAATGCTAGGTGTCCCGATGGACGCGATGCCATATCTGATAGCGT
>NZ_RKSM01000002.1 GCF_008729015.1 Haloarcula sp. CBA1129 | reverse complement strand
TCGAAGCCGTTCGAGATGTGATTCCTGGGGAAACAGATGATTCCCGCAGAACACTCGAAACGGGGGGTGTGTGTGAATCGGAGGATCTCACCACCAGAATCTCTCTCACGAAAACTGCTTCATGAAAAAATGATTGGATCACTCGGTCAGTAAGTGTGCAAATCTACCGTCTCAGTTAGTGCTGCAGGGTGCAGTAAAGCAGGAGATGACATCACAGGACAACAGGCTACTCTGTATCTGCAAAAATCGGCATACTATTTCGGGCGGCTGCAGAGCTTTGGTACAGTTCGTCCGGGGTAGTATCCTGAGGGATATCATCTCGGTCGCTGACACCTGCGTAATTGTCAGATATTGCGGCCATACCGGACGCAACTCCTATTAGTACACTACTTCCGCCCTTCTTGGGATCGAACCCTTTCATTTCGGAGATGACCTCCAGCTCTGTAGCCTCCTTCGCCGCACTATCTAAATCCTGCAAAAAAGTCTCTACATCAGGATCATCTCTATTTTCAATATTATATTTATATGTGAGTTCGATGTCTATGATAACTTGGACTGCCCGATCAATATATTGAATTTCATCTTCAGATAGATCCTTTTCTTCTTGAAGTCGTTCTATCGCTTCAGAAAATAATAGAGAGGTTCCCTTGCTTGATACACTGCTTAAAATCGCCTTGATTAGCACCGATTCGACACCAGACATGTCTGTCACCTCGTTACCGTTCTTTCATATTATTTGTGTGTCCTGAACAGCATTAGTAGATTACCTCTCTGTCTGGTTCCTCGATACAGAACACTCACAGATGACCGGTAGGAGGCTGAGGGAAGCCTGTCGGTCAGTCATGTCCCACTCATCTGCTTGGAGACAATCCGAAGTCCCACTGTCAACTCTCCAGCACAGCCCGCTGTCCAAAACTAAAAGAACACTCGAAATGGGGGGTGACGAACATTCACTGCTTCACCACGAACAGGTGAACGCCCATAATCATCGATACAGCCTCTCTATATGATGGTTACACTCGAAACAGGGGGAGTCAATAGGCAACCATGCATTGGAACAGGAGAAACACTCGAAACACTCGAACTGGGGATTTATTATCGATTGGTCTGAGAATACATCTAACATGGATTCCCCGTTTGACGAGCCTGGGAAAATCTTCGCCGATAAGCGGCCTCTCGATGAGGATTATACCCCCGAGACGATTCTCTGTCGCGAAGACGAAGTCAGCCGCTATTCTGAAGCCCTGCAGGATGTCATCGAAGGGTTCGGCCCGAACAACGTCTTCATCTACGGGCAAACGGGCAACGGCAAGACCGTCGTCACGAAGAAAATGATGCAGTTCCTCCGCGCCGAAGCCGCCCAGCACGATGTCCCGGTGACGATACTCGAAATCAACTGCAACAAGGACGACAGTATCTTCAGTGTCCTCATCTCGCTCGTTAACCAGCTCCGGCCCCCAGACGATCAGGTCCCCGAACAGGGACCGACAAAGGGCTTCCTCTGGTCGACACTGTACGACGAACTCGACGACCTCGAGGGCGATGTCGTCGTTGTTTTAGACGAAATCGATATGCTCGGTGCGGACAACGACAAACTCCTGTATGAGTTCCCTAGAGCTCGCAAGATGGGGTCACTGGAGGACACCCGCGTCGGTGTCATCGGCATCTCGAACAACCATATGTTCAAAGACTCGCTGGACCCGCGGGTCAAGAGCACGCTCTGTGAGTACGAAATTTTCTTTTCGCCCTACGATGCCACCGAACTCACTGATATCCTCCAGCACTACGGCGATCTCGTGTTCCGGGACGGGATTATCGACGAGGGTGTGATCCAACTGTGTGCCGCCCGGGCCGCCCAAGAACAGGGCGACGCTCGCGAGGCCCTCGATCTGCTTGAGACGGCTGGGAATATCGCACGCAAACACGATGCCGGGCAGGTCACTAAAGCCCACGTCGAAGAGGCTGGCAGCCGCGTTGAGGAACAGCGCGTCCTCACAATCGTTCGCGAACAGCTCACCTCACAGATGAAACTCGCGTTGCTCGCGACGGCCTTCCTCAATATCGACGACGAGGCCTCTCCCCGTGCGAAGAACATCTACCAGGTCTATGAGAATATTTGTGAGGTGTGTGGCTACGAACCCCGCTCGAAGCGTCGAGTCAACGACTTCCTGGACTCGATCCGCCTTTATGGCTTGCTTGAGCGTGACGAGCGCAACCTCGGCCGGGCGGGTGGCCGTTCGTACATCCACACGCTGGAAGTCTCCCCCGAACTCGTTTTCGAAGGGCTCAAACAGGATCAGGATGGCTCTGAATCGACACTGGAGCGCTACGACCTCGTCCCTGATCCCGACGAGGCCCAGCAGGCTCGGTTGATGTCCTACGTCTGACCGACACTGGACTAACCAACAACTACACAATCGCTCTTGATCGTTGGTTAGCTCACTCTGACCCCGTGGCGAGGAAGCAATTTTCAAAAGCAGCGCTGTTCTGTCCGACCTGCGAGCACGCCAGCCCAATCGGCAGTGACTGGATCATGGACGATTCTGTTCAGCGCGACCGCCTGCTTTGTCCCCGCTGTGGCACCGTCGTCGTTGACCAGCCGCAGCTGTAGTACTGGTGGCGTCACTTGTAGACGAACCAAATGTGGACTTTATCGCTCGCATCGAACCGTAATGGACGTCGACGACGGACGAGCGAGCGCCTTACCACGACCTGCATCTGAAACCACAGCCCCAGCTATCGCTCGGCCATATCAAACAGTCAGCACCGCCGACAAATACCAGTACTGTTGCGCCATAACTCTCTGCTGACGGCTCTCTTTGGAGGGGGCCGCCGTCAGACTAGGATTGCTCTAGCAATTCGACCCACTCGGGAGCGGCGTCGTGAGTACCGTAGTAGAGCGAGTTGTCCGGATACTGATCGTCGTCGGCCTCGACAGCGACGATCACGTCGCCGGCGCTGCGCGAGATTCCTGAGACAGTGCCCACGACCTCGTCGAGTGGTCCCTGTCCGTCCGTCCAGTCGACGCGAACGCGGTCACCGTGGTTGAAGTCATACTCCTCAAACGAAGGCGATTCTGTGTCACTCAAGATGATGTCCTCCAGCCACGAGGGAGTCAGAAAATACGTCTTGACCCAGACGGAGCGTTGATGCTGTTTGCCGAGAGAAAAAGAACTAATGACCGAGTTGCGGGTTCGGAAACCCGATGGTTGGACAACCGTCTCGTTTCCCGATGACGTTGCGGCGATCTCGGTCGTCGGCGGGAAGGTCGACGGTCAGCTGTGCCTGACCCTCACCGGTGAGAGAGAAGACGGCCCCCGGATCGTCGAAACTGGTATTCTCGACGTCGACGAAACTGATGAGCACTTGCTGGAGAATACAGTGCCCCGGACCGAGGACGGGACAAGTGTCGTTTTGGATCGGCTACTGCCAGAGTGACGAACGTGTCATAGATGGCTTCGCACAGTCTGTTTGGCTGGGTCTTGCCAAGAGTCGCGTGCAAGATATAGGGCACAAGTCTTGCACGACTTTCTGGTCAAATAGCGTGCGAAGAGAGCGTTCGATACATAGAAAGGACTACTGCGAAGGGATATCACGTAATCTATACCGGCTCATCCTCGAAGATCGATTCGGGGTCGGTCTCTATGGTCGCGTCACAGACACGAATGCGGCCGTTGGCACTCACGAATACGTTCCACTTGCCGATCCGCAATGCCATGATCACATTCCCATCAATAGCTTCATCGGGTGGTTCCATCAACTGAGTAAGTGCGTCAAAATCTACCGACTCGTACAATGGCGGCAGTTCAGTTGGGGCAACGCCTTCAGCCTCAGCAATTGCATTGACAAACGCCTCCGTGAGCGTCTGGTCCCCGTCTTTCTCGAACTCTCTATCACT
Organism: Haloarcula sp. CBA1129; assembly: GCF_008729015.1. Lineage (NCBI taxonomy): Archaea > Methanobacteriati > Methanobacteriota > Halobacteria > Halobacteriales > Haloarculaceae > Haloarcula > Haloarcula sp. CBA1129. Next base: position 8,099 of record NZ_RKSM01000002.1, on the reverse strand, counting down.
AATTACCGTACAGCTCCGAGTCAGCGCTAATTTAGAATCCCTCATCAAAAATAATGTACAATCCCCACACATAAGACACTATTGTGAGGATCTGAGTTACATAGGCAGAAGTCATTCCGAGTTAATCACCGACGTAATCGATCAGTGCTGCATACACTCTCTGTGTCTTGCACTGCCTTCCGTAACCATATCTATTTCAATATTTCAAGTTGACCGGAGTAAATCGGCTGTGACTGTTTCTATGACACGCTGGCCAGACTGACTGCTATCTCGACACGGCAGTTACCGCTCCCACGGGAGGAATCCGTTCCGCTCGCGATAGGCACTGATCTGGTCTTGGAACTCTTGCTCCTGGAAGTCTGGCTCGTCGCCGTGGATGTCCTCGGGTGAGACGCCGTCGGGAAGGTGCTCATAGCCCGTAACCTCCTCCGTGTCACCCTCCTGCTCGGGCTCGTGTCGGTGCTGTCCACACTCTCTACAGGTCCAGATCATACGGTCGAGATGGGGATGGCACTCGAAGCCATCGAACCCGTGGGATTCGTGTCCCGTCACGGCGCCACACTGCCGACAGTAAAACCCGATACCAACTATCTCCGGTTCGGCTCTCGCCTGGTGGCGCTGTACGACGCCGGGCACAAGCCAGTACGTCCCATCGTCCTGTCGGAACTCCTCTGTGAGGCGCTGGAACTCCGAGCGGTCGGTGATTGGTGTCCCGTCCTCGAGATAGATCCGTGGCTGGACGTCGCCGTCCCAATCGGTCTGCTCGTCGGCTGTCTCCAAGAGCGCCTGTCCAGTTTCCTCGTCGATCGTGGTTTCAGTCGGCAGGTCGGGCCAGCCCTGAGTGAGATTGGAGGCTGGCTCGGTGCCAAAGGCCGCTCGACACTTCACCGTGCCGTGAGAGGTATCCTCGCCACTCGCGATGCTACTGGACACGGAGAAGGCCGCAGCGCCCAGTGCTCGTGCGTGGAAGGTAGTGTTCGCTTCGACGAGTGCGAGTACGACCCGGCCGAACGTCCACTCCCCAAGTGGGCTGCTATCCTGATCGCCGGAAGGAATCTCTGAGACACCGGTTTGAGCGCAGAACGGACACTGGCGGTTATCTTGTGGAATCTCCTGTCCGCAGGTCGAACAGGTGCGAGTCTCATCCTCTGTCTGACTGGGATAGCCGGTGGATTTGAGGACCCGTTCCCGCCCGTTTTCCCGTGTTTCAGGGTCAGAACTCGCTGCACCTCGAATGTCTGCGGGGTCGTATTCAGGATTCCGATCAGTCACACGCTTGGTTGCGTTCGTCATCGTATTTAAACTCCAGCCATGAGGGTCACAGAAAACGAATGCAGCCGAGACTGGGCGTGAGCTGGCTACTCGCAGCCTGTGCCGTCTGCGACTTCTTCGATGAAGCTGTCCGGTGACGCGTCGAGGCCGTACTGGTTGATGAGTTCGAGGGCAGCCAGCGCTGCGCCTGTGTCTGCAAGGTCTGTGGCGAGCAACTGCTTGAGACGAAGAGTGCCTTTGTCGGCACGGTCAAGATCTGAGCCACGCAGTTGCGTACACTCCATGAAGAGACGTCTCTAGGCGGTCGCCGAGCCGATCACCGTGAGGTTCCAGTCCGGGGCTTGGAACCTTGAGGACGATTGCCGGCGGTAGTGTCCTTCGAGCCTGTCGAGCAAGTCGTCGATGACCGTGCCCTTCTCAACGGTCCGTCTTTGTTGCATATAGTCCGGGTCGATGAGACTGCGCCACTCGTCGCAGGACTCGATGTCGTACTCGACAGCAAGCTCAACTTCGACTGTTTCGAGACAATCGGCCCTCCCGGTTTCATTGACTCGCCGAAGTCGGTCTGCGGTCCCTTCGGCTTGGACTGTCAACTCTGGGAACGACTGCGATTCACTGGGTTCTGCCTGTTCTCCGGTCTGACTGCTGTTGGTCGTCTTCGAAGCCATGGTTCTTTTCAGGACGCTCTCGCTGGAGCACCCCTCACCCGGCTGGGGGTTCAAAAAACTCTCAGTCTGGGCGACCGATTGCTGAAGAATTGGCACACACCACTGTTTCCGGAGAAAACCACCAGATAGCGATGGTGTTTCACTCGAAATCTGGTGTGTCAAGTCTGGGATTTGACCGGTCTCAAGAAGGTGTCGTAGGGGTTTCCTGAGGTTGGTCTATACAAAAAGTCAACCACCCACTTTGTGGACCTGTATTAATATGATTCTTTATTGGTGAGTGTCCTCGTTGCTTCCCCTTAACCACTATTTATTTCGTCTAAATTCATAAAATATTAAGCTTCCAAACAGGTAGTTGTCAATTATGGATAGCAACCTCACACCCGACGAGTGGGATCGAATTAGAGCGTTCGCACGGGCTGCAGATTGCCGTCAACGACCCGAGATACTGCTCCCTGAGGAAACCATTAAAAGCGACTAAGATACAATCACGCTCTGGTCCGCACCTGATGACTGGCTCCTACAATGTTCTAATCAATTCAGCAGAGCGGAATACGACCAGCCGTACTGTCGGCCTTCGATGTACTCAGCGCGAAATCAACTCACACTTCGAGTTGCTCCATGGACTCGACCTCGAAGGTCAGCAGATGTGATCGAAGACGGGCGTAGGCCCCGTCGCCGTCAGTGGTGACGCAATACCGGTTCAGCCGGGCCTCGCGAGGATTCCCATCGTTCTCCTCCCACGCTTCCAGCGTGAACTCGTGGGCCTTCAGCTCACCGTCAGCGGCTTCAAACACGGTCGCAACTGACGGGGTTCCGTGGTTGTCGGCGACGTAGGCCACTTCAACGGCATCATGATCAGCGTCAAGTCGCTGCCAGCCATCGAGTCCTTCCGGCGGCTCCTCGGCGAACTGTTCGATCTTGCGCTGAGTTAGTTCGGCTTCCGCTGCATCTCGCCACGCCTGTTTGATATCCTCTGCTTGGGACTGCTCGATCTCCTGAAGGACGTCGGTGTCGATACAGTCTCCGGCCCAAGCAAGTACTGTCTTGGCTTTCTTGTGCTTCTCTTCTGGTCCACCGTCTAGCTGCCCGAAGTTCATCTCGCGGGGCGACATCAAGAGAACCGACGACCGCCAGTAGCCCGGATCGGCGTCACGGTCCTCGTCGGCATCGGGAGCCCACGACTCCATCGAGGTTCGGACCTCTTCGTGGTGGCCGAACCCGGTTCGGACGCCGCCGGTGCACAGGATACGTTCTGCAAGGTCGATTGTGCGTTCTTGCTCGTCTGCGGGAACCTCATCAGGACGGTCAACATCGGCGTAGAACGGTAAGCCGACGTTGCTGATGATCGCCTCTCGGTAGTTTGGGATAAGCAGTGGTTCTTCAACGAAGATCGGTTCAAACGGGACTTCGGCTGTAGGCAACATACTGGAAAGCCTCCAGCCATGGAGGCCGCACAAAATCGATACGGGAAGGAGTCCGATCTAGAGGAACTGGTCGGCGGTGTCGCCATGAGCCGCTTCTAGGGCGTCCCAGTCAGCCATCGTATCGTACTCTGGCCGGATTTCACCGTCCGAGAGCATATCGTCGACGAACGCGTGGACCTGTTCGTCGACGGGCGCGTTCTGCAGGTCGTGCTCCCGAGCAACGAATCGAACACCACAGAACGAACGGCCGTCAGCTGCGAGTTGCCAGAGCAGGAGCCTTCGGTTCTGATAGGTTGCGAGTTCGGTGAGCAAGCCGTGGCTGTCAACGTCGTCTGGATTGGACACAGTCTAGAACCTCCAGTCGTGAGGGTGGCACAAAGTTGTCATTCGAACGGTGACGGTGATATCGTAAAATATCTAAATAATGTAGAAAATGTAGATTATGAGAATTTTGGTGGCTATACGCAATTGGTACCTGATGGGGATGGTAGCGATTGTGGACAAAGTGTACAAAATGTAGAAATTGTGAGTTTTGTAGGTAGCGTTAATTTGGTTAGTTTGATACTGATTGTGGAGATAATGTACACAATGTACGAAATTTAAATTGTAAACATAGCGCGAGCAATCTGTCTGACGCAGACTTATGATAGATGAGCCTCAATGAGCCGCGTATGAGTTGGACAAAACGTACATTATCCACAGTTCGTGAAAATTCTTCAACATCCACACAATCCAGGTTGGCTACAAAATGTACAAAATCCGCTTATCGGAGGTGGTGATTAATGAGTGCTGACGAATTTGAAGGGTTCCCCGGAACAGCTGTCTCGCTGCTCAAGGGCGGCGTCGGAAAATCCACGATTGCGCTTAATATCGCTGATCGACTGGCTGCTCGTGGCCATGAGACGGTACTTTTGGATCTGGATAAGGACGGGCACATGACAACCCAACTGGGATACAACGATGCTTACGACCGGGATGCTAACCTCGGCGATGCCCTTATCGATGGTGAGGACCCCGAAGACTTGCTCATTGAGACGGATTTCGGCGTTCACCTCCTCCCATCAAGCAACGATCTCGAGAACGTAGAGACGAGGCTGAAGGACGAACGGTTCGCAGATGTGAAGCTTCGGCGCAACGTCGTTGAACCCCTCATGCAAAACGGATACGACTACGTGATAATTGATGCCGCAGGCGGCCGTGGGAAGCTCTCCGATAACGCCCTCATCGCTGTCCAGCGTGTCATCATCCCGCTGATCCCACGTGCTGGTTCGATTAACGGCCTCAATAAGATGATTGAACGGCAGATTTCTCCAATTCGGCAGAATATCGGGTTAGATATTCTCGCAGTCACCCCGAATATGATTCGAGAAACAATGGGCCAACACAACGAGCATCGGACTCTTGTTGAAAATCTCAACCGAGAGTTTGGTTCGTTTGTTCCTGACTACGCTCGCGTTGAGCCGGAAATCTTCGATGCCCTTGATGATTCTAGCCACAACGTCGATAGTATTCCGAAGCCAGGAATCCGCGAACGGACTGCGATTTCTCGTGCTTTCAAACAGGGGATGCCTGTCTCAGAGTTCGACGAAGATTGTGACCAGATCCCGAATTTCGACCACTTAGCGGATCTTGTGGAGGACCACAGCCATGCCTAATGAGGATGACCGTTTCGGGGACGTCGCTGAACAGCTCAAACAAACGGAAGACGGGGAAGAGTCGGACAGTACCAATCGTACTGACACGGAGAATGAGTCGCAACCAGATGTGGAGAGGGCTACTGAGGATACAAAGACAGCGCCAGAGACGGAGACAGATTCTGCTCAGGTCCAGAAGGATACGGAGGAATCGACCGGTGGGCCGGCCTTCTCATTTGATGAAACCGATATGCACGGCTTCTATGTCCGGGAGGAGACATGGAATGGCGTCACCCAGATGCGGTCATCGGTGACTGCTGCATGCTCTATGTTTGATGTGCCCGAGTTCGAGGGAAGGGAGTTTCAAGATGCGTGTCTCCAAGTGATTGCAGACCACGGTGATGAAGTCGCACTCCAGGTGCTCAGAGAGCGTGGTATCGAAGCTGATGAGGAGCGTGTCCAGGAAGTTGTGGAGATGCTGAGCGAGCAAGCCACGAACGACTAACCTCAAATTCGGTCGAATATCTTCACTATTTGGATTTTGTACATTTTGTACATAATGTAGATTGCGTCTTGACTTACCCGTTTGCTACCTTGCGATTACCTTGAGACTGGATCCCTGAGGAACTCGAGGAAACACCTGGGGCAAGATCCAGACTGTGGCACGACCGAAATATTAATCGCAGCAATTACGGGCTCGAACAGGCCGATTCAATACGGTTCATCAGTATGGCGACCCCTGAGGCAATAGACTGCCATCCACGAATGGCGGCGTCCTACCAGTTCCATGGACCGTGATCGGCGTCGACTTCACGGTGGCGGCGTTCGATCGAGTCGATCAACTCGATATCCTCCTCATCCAGTGCAAGATCCAGGGTGGCGAGGTTCTGGGTCATGTGTTCCCGGCTGCTGGCCTTCGGAATAGCGGCGACGTTCTCGTGTGAGAGTATCCACGCCAGACTCACTTGCGCTGGCGTGCATTCGTGCTTCTCAGCGACCTCGCAGATTTCGGGGACATCAAACACCGCCCCCTTCGCCAGCGGTGAATACGCGACGAAGGTGTAGTCGTGTTCCTGGGCGTGTGCAACGAGGTCTCGCTGCGGGAGCAATGGATGCATCTCGGCTTGATGGGCATACAGTGGGGCATCAAGCACGTCCATCGCCTCGTTGAGTAGGTCCGGCGAAAAGTTCGAGAGTCCGACGTTGCGAGTCTTGCCGGCCTTGTAAGCCTCATCGTAGGCGGGAAGGACGGATTCGTGGTCGTAGATGCCGGACGGCCAGTGGACGTACAACAGATCAACGAAGTCGACTCCAAGTCGGTCGAGACAGCCATCGATTGCGGCAGGCACCTGCTCAGCGTTTAGCGGGACGTCGTGATGGACGGTCTTGGTCGAGAGCCAGATGTCGTCTCGAGCCACGCTAGATTCCCTGATCCCCTCACCGACGTACTGCTCGTTCTCGTAGACCTGTGCGGTGTCGATATGTCGGAAGCCGACGTCAAGAGCTGTATGTACGTTCTCGCGCCACTGGTCGCGCTTCTCGTCGGAATACGTTCCTAGTCCAAGGCGTGGTAGATATTCACGTGGCATCAAGTCGAGACACCCACCTTGTGGGCATTAATATGTTGGTCGGATACGACTTACGCGGTCAGGGTTCGTCCCTCGGCACCTGTCACGAACGTGTGCCCCTGCAGCGCGTTGCTGGCGCGACGGTGACTCTCGACGCTGCTCTCTTAAAATAACAACGTGCTTCACAAGAGCGATAGTAGAATGGTATTGGATTTAGAAAAACTGGTGGGGCCGAACTATTCTGATCACTCAGCAGGACGGTTGGTCAAGGAGATTTTTGTCAGGTGTTCCGGGTTCTGTTCGTACGTGTTTCTTGGTTTCACCATCAACAGCTACTAGATCAGCCGTATCACCGTCATACTCTACGTATGCTCGGCCACCATCATTCTCGATGAAGTCATACATTTGCTGGGGAGACGAAGAACCAGTATTGCCGGATGAAGGGTTCTTCCACCCGATAGTCGTAATGCATTCGCAGCCATCTAGGTGAGAGTCGTCTTTCGTAACACAGGTGACTCTAACAGCCATAGATATACATCATTCATTATATGATATAAATCTGACCAGTGGAATCACAAGTATCTCCTACCATTCAAGTTGTTCACTTCGGCACGCTCAATGACGCTATCAACCGGTTCACCGACTCTTCGATGAGAATCTCACTCGTGAACTTGATTAAGAAGCACAGATGAGTAGTAATACGGACGCAGATGGGGCACGTCTACTATCATCATCCCGGCGACAAGCAGTTCTCTCTTAACTTCGTCCATCCAGATCCTGACGAAATCGTCTCGCAGATCGTCGGCTACGGCGACGACGTCGCAGTGAAGGTCCAGAGATACGAGATTGACGAGGTATTCTACGTTATCTATACATCCCGCGTCGGCGGTAGGCCCGTTCAGAGATTGACTTTAACCGGCCGTGGTGAATCGCCAGACATAGCTTGATTTCACTGTTTCATTGCCTGCTTGATGTTATGAACTGCACACATCAGGACGAGTTCACGAAATTCACCGTACCAAGTTCGCGCACGCACGGCGTCGCCGAGCGTGCGCTTGATCGTCGAGAAGACGGTTTCACACATCGCTCGTTGGCGGTATCGAGGCCCATCGATCCGCGCGTTATGCGCGTGATCGATGGGCCGGAACTCACGATGTTTGATCAGCGGTCCACGTCCTTTTCGCGGAGTTTCTCGCGTAAATACATCCATCGTAGCCTTTGTCCGCAGCGAGGCTGGCGAGGTCGCCCGCGTTGCGACGGGCGACCTGCCAGCCGAGCTGTGTATCGTGGCGTTTCTTGGTCGTACAGTGAACGTCCAGAATGGCTTGGCTTTCTGTGTCGATGAGAGCTGTCGCTTGAGCGTCTGAACCCGGTAATTCGTCCGACGGCAGTAGTGCTTGCTAGCGTTTTCGCGGTCAAAGAACGTTGCGTCAATGGCAGCGTGACCGGATGGCTTGTGCTCCTGCGCCGACAGGCGCAGCAGCACTCGCCAAAGCGCTGTCTTAATTCTGTCAAACCACTTGACTAACGTGG